>NZ_JAODZG010000010.1:0-118332 GCF_029835135.1 Stenotrophomonas sp. GD04145
GCATGGCCCGGCGCTACCGTTGATCGTTTCAGAATGATGTATGGGGTGGCTGCCGGCATCGTTCTACCTCCAAGACAATCCGGCGCAACATGCGTGCTATTGCCGTCATCCACATTGCTCTATCGTGGTGAGCGATTCTGGATTCCGGGGAAAGCACCGCATGGCGGTAGAAGCAGCGACCAGCGAGCTGGTCAAGGTGGTTGCCCTGCTGGGCGCGGCGGTGGTGATGGTGCCCTTGTTCCGGCGGCTGGGCCTGGGGTCGGTGCTGGGCTACTTCGCCGCCGGCCTGGCGATCGGACCGTTCGGGCTGGGCTGGTTCTCCGATCCGCAGGCCATCCTGCATACCGCCGAACTCGGCGTGGTGATGTTCCTGTTCGTGATCGGCCTGGAGATGCGGCCCTCGCACCTGTGGAGCCTGCGCAAGGAAATCTTCGGGCTGGGCACGCTGCAGATCGTCACCTGCGCGCTGGTGCTGACCAGCATCGCCAAGTTGTTCGGCTTCCCGTGGCAGGTGGCCTTCATCGGTGCCACCGGCTTCGTGCTGACCTCCACCGCCGTGGTGATGCAGCTGCTGGCCGAGCGCGGTGATATCGCGCTGCCGTCCGGGCAGAAGATCGTCTCCATCCTGCTGTTCGAAGACCTGCTGATCGTGCCGCTGCTGGCCCTGGTGGCGTGGATGGCGCCCAGCGCGGGCAGCGCCGACGGCGAGGGCTCGCGCTGGCTGTCGGTGGCGATCGGTGTCGGTGCCATCGTCGGCCTGGTACTGGTCGGTCGCTTCCTGCTCAACCCGCTGTTCCGCCTGCTGGCCGAATCGAAGGCACGCGAGGTGATGACCGCCGCCGCGTTGCTGGTGGTGCTGGGCGCGGCACTGCTGATGCAGCTGTCCGGCCTGTCGATGGCGATGGGCGCGTTCCTGGCCGGCGTGCTGCTGAGCGAATCGACCTTCCGCCACCAGATCGAAGCCGACATCGAACCGTTCCGCGGCATCCTGCTCGGCCTGTTCTTCCTCAGCGTCGGCATGGCGCTGGACCTGGGCGTGGTGGCCTCGCACTGGCAGCTGATCGCCGGCCTGGTGTTGGCGCTGATGGCGGCCAAGGCACTGTGCATCTATGTCGTTGCGCGTCTGATGGGCAGCGACCACGCGCAGGCGCTGGACCGTGGCGTGCTGATGGCGCAGGGCGGTGAGTTCGCCTTCGTGCTGTTCTCCGCGGCGGCGGCCGCTGGTGTGATCGACGTGGACATCAATGCCAACTTCACCGCCGTGGTGGTGCTGTCGATGGCGCTGACCCCGCTGGTGGTGCTGGTCTACAAGCGCGTGGCGCCGAAGCCGACGGTGAACCTGGAGGGCGTGGACGAGGCCGACGGCCTGTCCGGCAGCGTGCTGCTGATCGGCTTCGGCCGCTTCGGCCAGGTGGCCAGCCAGTCGCTGCTGGCGCGCGACGTGGACGTGACCATCATCGACAACGATGTGGAGATGATCCAGAGCGCGGCCCGGTTCGGCTTCAAGATCTACTACGGCGATGGCACCCGCCTGGACGTGCTGCATGCTTCCGGCGCGGCGACCGCGCGCGCGATCGCGGTGTGCGTGGACAAGGCCGACGCCGCCGACCGCATCGTCGAGCTGGTCGCGCACGAATTCCCGCAGGCCAAACTGATGGTGCGCTCGTTCGACCGCGAGCATTCACTGCGGCTGATCCATGCCGGCGTCGATTTCCAGATCCGCGAGACCTTTGAATCGGCCGTGCTGTTCGGTCAGGCCGCCCTGGTCGAGCTGGGCGCCGACGAGGACGACGCGATCGAGATCGCCGAACAGATCCGTCGCCGCGACGCCGAGCGTTTCGAGCTGGAAATCGCCGGCGGCGGCCTGAACGCCGGCGCCAAGATGGTGTTTGGCAACTCCGGCCAGGGCGTACCGACGCCGACCCCGTTCACCGCGCCGAAGCGGGCTAGCAAGACCTTGAACCCGCAGGACGTGCCCGAAGAGGAAGAATGAGGGATGCGACCCGTAACGTCACCCGGGGTCAGCGTTCCAAGGTAGCGCCGGGCCATGCCCGGCGAGCGCAGCGGCTGCATTGGCGGTGGGCGAGGGGGCCTGAATCGGGGACAATAGCCTCCCCACCGCCGCCGCCCCCGCATTCGATGAACGATTCCGCCGCCCCGCATCCTGCCCGCATCCTCGATGGCCGCCGCATCGCTGAAGACCTGCTCGACAGCCTGAAGGTGCGTGTCGACGCCCGCATCGCGGCCGGTGGCAGCCGTCCGGGGCTGGCCGTGGTGCTGGTGGGCGGCGACCCGGCCTCGACCGTATACGTGCGCAACAAGCGCCGTGCCGCCGAGAAGGTCGGCATCGAAGCACACGATTACGACCTGCCGGCCGGCACCACCGAGGCCGAACTGCTGGACCTGATCGACCAGCTCAATGCCGATCCGAAGATCAACGGCATCCTGATCCAGTTGCCGCTGCCGGGCATCCCCGATGCGCGCCGGCTGATCCAGCGCATCGACCCGCGCAAGGATGTCGATGGCTTCCACCCGGAAAACGTCGGCCATCTGGCTCTGCGCGAGTTCGGCCTGCGCCCGTGCACGCCGCGCGGCATCACCACGCTGCTGGGCCACACCGACCAGCCGGTGCGCGGTCGCAACGCCACCATCGTCGGTGTCAGCAACCACGTCGGCCGCCCGATGGGCCTGGAACTGCTGATTGCCGGCTGCACCGTCACCAGCTGCCACAAGTTCACCCCGAAGGACGTGCTGGAACAGGCCGTGCGCAACGCCGACATCCTGGTGGTGGCGGTGGGCCGCCCGGGCATCGTGCCGGGCGAGTGGGTGAAGCCGGGCGCGGTGGTGATCGACGTTGGCATCAACCGCCTGGACGATGGTCGATTGGTGGGCGACGTCGGCTTCGACGCAGCGGCGCAGCGGGCGAGCTGGATCACCCCGGTGCCGGGCGGTGTCGGCCCGATGACCGTGGCCACGTTGATGCAGAACACCCTGGAAGCGGCGGAAGCGCTGAGCTGATCGCAGCGAGCGGTTGTTGGTAGGTGCCAACCGTCGTCGGCCCGCCTGTGGTGGGTGCCAACCTTGGTTGGCACGATTCGTCCGGCGTCTGGACTCCAGATGGGCTGGAGGCCTCTCTGTTTGTGCCAACCAAGGTTGGCACCTACCAGGAGCCGGTCGTCGGCCTGCCTGTGGTGGGTGCCAACGGTCGTCGGTCTGCCTGTGGTGGGTGCCAACCTTGGTTGGCACGATCCTTCAGGTGCCTGGACCCCAGATGGGGTGAAGGCCTCTCTGTTTGTGCCAACCAAGGTTGGCACCCACCAAAGCGGTAGCCCGCCCCCTGAATGGACCGCCGCCCGCGCGACACTGCGTCGCATCCACCCCCTGCCACGCGGCGCGAAAACAAGGTAAAATGTCGCGCTTCCCCACATCTCGGGTATGCCGATGCTGCGCATCCAGGCTGAAGCACTCACTTACGACGACGTCTCGCTCGTCCCCGCCCACTCGACCATCCTGCCCAAGGACGTCAACCTCGAAACGCGGTTGACCCGAGACCTGAAGCTCAAGCTTCCGATCCTGTCCGCCGCGATGGACACCGTCACCGAAGCCCGCCTGGCCATCGCCATGGCCCAGCTCGGCGGCATGGGCATCATCCACAAGAATCTCAGCCTGGAACAGCAGGCTGCGGAAGTGGCCAAGGTGAAGAAGTTCGAGGCCGGTGTCATCCGCGACCCGATCACCGTCGGCCCGGAAACCACCATCCGTGACGTGCTGGCCCTGACCCAGGCACACAACATCTCCGGCGTGCCGGTGGTGGGCAGCGACGGCCTGCTGGCCGGCATCGTGACCCACCGCGACATGCGCTTCGAGACCGAGCTGGACGATCCGGTCCGCCACATCATGACCAAGAAGGATCGCCTGATCACGGTCAAGGAAGGCGCCGCGTCCGACGAAGTGCTGCAGCTGCTGCACCGCAACCGCATCGAGAAGGTGCTGGTGGTCAATGACTCGTTCGAACTGCGTGGCCTGATCACCGTCAAGGACATCCAGAAGAACACCGACTTCCCGAACGCCGCCAAGGATCTGTCGACCCGCCTGCTGGTCGGCGCTGCCGTCGGTGTGGGTGGCGATACCGATCGCCGCGTGGAAGCGCTGGTCGCCGCCGGCGTGGACGTGATCGTGGTCGATACCGCGCACGGCCACTCGCAGGGCGTGCTGGACCGCGTCAGCTGGGTCAAGAAGAACTTCCCGCAGGTGCAGGTCATCGGCGGCAACATCTGCACCGGCGAAGCCGCACTGGCGCTGCTGGACAGCGGCGCGGACGCGGTCAAGGTCGGCATCGGCCCGGGCTCGATCTGCACCACCCGCGTCGTCGCAGGCGTCGGCGTGCCGCAGGTCACCGCCATCGACCTGGTGGCCGAAGCGCTGCAGGACCGCATCCCGCTGATCGCCGACGGTGGCATCCGCTACTCGGGCGACATCGGCAAGGCGTTGGCTGCCGGTGCCTCGACCATCATGGTCGGCGGCCTGCTGGCCGGTACCGAGGAATCGCCGGGCGAGACCGAGCTGTACCAGGGCCGTTCGTACAAGAGCTACCGCGGCATGGGTTCGCTGGCTGCCATGGAGAAGGGGTCCAAGGACCGCTACTTCCAGGACGCCGCCACCGCCGACAAGCTGGTGCCGGAAGGCATCGAAGGCCGCGTGCCGTACCGCGGGCCGGTGGGCGGCATCATCCACCAGCTGATGGGCGGCCTGCGCGCCACCATGGGCTACGTGGGCTGCGCCACCATCGACGACATGCGCAGCAAGCCCAAGTTCGTGAAGATCAGCGGCGCCGGCCAGCGTGAGAGCCACGTCCACGACGTGACGATCACCAAAGAGCCGCCGAACTACCGCGCCTGATGCGCTTGCTAATTGCTATTGCGATTACGGGCAGCCTGCTGATGGCAGGCTGTTCGTTGTCCGAACCGCCGCCGCGCTCCGGGTCTCCGGGCGCGGCGGTTTCGCAATTGCAGCACGTGCAGGCGTGCCAGAACGCGTTCTCGCTGCCTAAGGGCTGGCAGGTGCAGGCCGCCGGCGAACAGCGCTGGCTGCTGAAAGGCACCGGCGAGCGCCCGTTGCAGGTCATCCTGCGGTGCGTTACCGATCTGGGTGACAGGCTTGAAGATCCTGTGGTCACCGCCGAGCTGGGGCCGCTGGAGCCGAAACGGATGAGCGTGCAGTCCGCGTTCTGGGGCAACGCCGTGGATTCCGGTTACCCGATGCACGCCTTTCAACGGCGCATCGTGCCCGGCACCGAAGTGCAGGAAATCGCCGAGCTGCCGCGCGCTGACCGCTCCAACCCCACCGCACCGCACGGCCTGCTGATGCTGCGCTGGGACGAGGAAGACCCCTCACATATTCAACAACGCGAGGCGTTCATCGCCACGCTGACACAGAGCCTTGAAGCGCCGGGCGCTGCGAAAAACACCACTGGAACGGCACCATGACCAACATCCATAACGACAAGATCCTGATTCTCGATTTCGGCGCGCAGTACACGCAGCTGATTGCCCGCCGCATCCGCGAACTGGGCGTCTACTGCGAAATCTGGGCGTGGGACCACAACCCGGCCGAGATCGCCGGCTTCGGCGCCAAGGGCATCATCCTGTCCGGTGGACCGGAATCGACCACGCTGCCGGGCGCCCCGGCTGCACCGCAGGAAGTGTTCGACAGCGGCCTGCCGATCTTCGGCATCTGCTACGGCATGCAGACCCTGGCGGCCCAGCTGGGCGGTGCCACCGAAGCCGCTGACCAGCGCGAGTTCGGCCACGCCGAAGTGAACGTGATCAACCCTGATGCGCTGTTCAAGGGCCTGAGCGACCACGGCGGCGAGCCGAAGCTGAATGTCTGGATGAGCCACGGCGACCACGTTTCCGTTGCGCCGCCGGGCTTCACCATCACCGCCACCACCGACCGCATTCCGGTGGCTGCCATGGCCAACGAAGAAAAGCGCTGGTACGGCGTGCAGTTCCACCCGGAAGTGACCCACACCCTGCAGGGCCAGACGCTGCTGCGCCGCTTCGTGGTGGACGTGTGCGGCTGCCAGACCCTGTGGACCGCCGCCAACATCATCGACGACCAGATCGCCCGCGTGCGCGAACAGGTGGGCGATGACGAAGTGATCCTGGGCCTGTCCGGCGGCGTCGATTCGTCCGTGGTGGCTGCGCTGCTGCACAAGGCCATCGGCGAAAAGCTGACCTGCGTGTTCGTGGATACCGGCCTGCTGCGTTGGCAGGAAGGCGACCAGGTGATGGCGATGTTCGCCGAGCACATGGGCGTGAAGGTCGTGCGCGTGAACGCCGCCGACCGTTACTTCAAGGCGCTGGAAGGCGTGAGCGACCCGGAAGCCAAGCGCAAGATCATCGGCAACCTGTTCGTTGAGATCTTCGACGAAGAGTCGAACAAGCTGAGCAACGCCAAGTGGCTGGCGCAGGGCACCATCTACCCGGACGTGATCGAGTCGGCCGGCAGCAAGACCGGCAAGGCGCATGTGATCAAGAGCCACCACAACGTGGGCGGCCTGCCGGAGCACATGAAGCTGGGCCTGGTGGAGCCGCTGCGCGAGCTGTTCAAGGACGAAGTGCGCCGTCTGGGCGTTGAGCTGGGCCTGCCGCGCACCATGGTCTACCGCCATCCGTTCCCGGGCCCGGGCCTGGGCGTGCGCATTCTGGGTGAGGTGAAGCCGGAATACGCCGAACTGCTGGCCAAGGCCGATGCCATCTTCATCGACGAGCTGCGCAAGGCCGACCTGTACGACAAGACCAGCCAGGCGTTTGCCGTGTTCCTGCCGGTGAAGTCGGTGGGCGTGGTGGGCGACGCGCGGGCTTATGAGTGGGTGATTGCGCTGCGGGCGGTGGAGACGATTGACTTCATGACGGCGCATTGGGCGCATCTGCCGTATGAGTTCCTGGGGACGGTGAGCAACCGGATCATCAATGAGTTGCGGGGGGTGTCGCGGGTGGTTTATGACATCTCGGGGAAGCCGCCGGCTACTATTGAGTGGGAGTGAGTTGAAAGAACGAGGGCGCCGAAAGGCGCCCTTCTCTTTTTAAGGGGCGAGGCTAATGTACAGACTGGTAAGGTCGAGTATCGGAAATTGGTGCGTGCGCGTTGTCGATGTGAGTGCGCGTCGTCAGATGATTGAGTCGCGGGCACTTTAGACCAATCATCCAAGAAGGAGAGTGTCGATTCGTCTAGTCCGCGGTCGTCTATCAATCTATGATTGAGTCACGCAGGGGGCGTACAGGAGATCAGTGGTGCATATCACGCGCTTGAAGATAAGGAACTTTCGATCTATCCGTGAGATTGATTTGCCGCTTGCGAAGACTACGGTTCTCATTGGGCCGAACAACTCTGGAAAAACCGCAATTCTGGAGGCTCTTCGAATCGCGCTTACGCGTAGATGGGGGCAGCGCGGCACCGGCTTTACTGAGTACGACTGCCGTCTTAGTCAGGATGACAGCGATCCACGGCAGGCGCCCCCAATCGAAATAGAAATTGAACTAACAGAACAAGTTGCTGGGGAATGGGGTGAGGATCTTCAGGCGGATCTCGAAGATATTCTCCAGGTCGATCCTATGACCAATCGCGTGTCTGTAATAATGAAGGTAAGTTGCTCTTGGGCTGAGGCGGAAGAGAGCTATGTTCCTAAATGGGAATTTTTAGGGTCAGACAGGCTTCCGTTGAAGGGGAAGGGTGCCCGTCTCATTAACATGAGTCGATTTTTCGAATACATCCCTGTCTTTTATCTCGATGCGCTACGAGACGCAGATGACGAGTTCGCTGCCCGGTCTCAGTTCTGGGGTAGGCTGCTTCGTTCAGTAAATATTCCTCAAGCCCTATCGAAGAGATCGCAGCAGGTGCTTGATAGATTAAATCGCCGCCTGCTAGATGCAGATCCAAAAATCGCCAGTATCGCGGAAACGCTGGAGGGTGTTGGTCGCGTAGCGATGGAGGATGATCCGGGGGCTGTCGGCATCAGGATGGTTCCGCTAAAAGCTTGGGACCTCATATCGAGGGCTCAAGTTATACTGAAGACGTCTCAGGCCCATCCGTGGTTGCCGCTCAACAGGCACGGCCGAGGGGTTCAGAGTCTTTCAGTTCTGTTCCTGTTCCATGCATTCGTAAATGAGCTTCTTGGGGAGCTATTTCACGCGGACAGTAAGCCATTCTTAGCGTTAGAGGAGCCGGAGACTCATCTTCATCCGCAGGCGGCACGTACGTTGTGGAGGCATGTATCAGACCTGCCCGGTCAGAAGATCGTTACCACGCATTCTCCATATTTTGTACAGAACGTTCCGTTCAGAGACTTGCGTTTGATAAGAACAGACGCGAAGGGTACATCGTTCAGCTCTCTCCCCTCTAGCTACGAGATCGATTTGCCATTCGTTGATGAAATTAGTGCTTTCGTGGAAAGGCGGCAGCGTGATCTGCAGTACGAAAAAACTACGCAGCGTCTAATTGTTTCAGGAAAAATGCACCAAAATCATCGCAGGGATTTGATGGCTATTTATCGAAATCACGCGGATCATGAGCTTATTAGCGCGCGAATTGATTCAGCCTATTTTGAATCTCAGAACTATGTTTCAGATGAGGTTCTGGCCGACCTAGAGGAGCACGCGCGGCGAATTCGTGGCGAAATATTCTTTGCCAGGCGGTGGCTGATTGTTGAAGGCCAGAGTGACTACATTCTTATGCATGCGATAGGTGAAGCGCTAGACTATTCGCTAGATGCTCATGGAGTCTCCGTTATAGATGCCCAGAACAATGGAAGTCCCTCAAACTTCTGTGTGCTGGCGCGTGCGCTACGTATCCCATGGCTGGGGGTCTTCGATAGGGATGCGGCAGGCGAAAAATATATTGGTTCGATATCAGGGCAGGGGTTTTCTGATGAGGAAGTTGCCCTGCGCTGCGCTATGCATGAGCACGGAGATCTTGAGCAGGAGCTATATGCTTTGGGGAATGAGGAGCTGCTGAGGTCAATTGGTGCTGAGTTTGGCCTGCGAGATGCCGCCACAGCATCAAAGGAGCAGCTATTGGCCCATTTGAAGAGCAAGAAGACCCGCTTGGCCGTAGAGCTGAGCAAGAGGCTCGCGGCAAAGAAAGAAATCGTGGCTACCATGCCAAGCAAGTTTGTTTCTGCGATTCAACGACTTCGGGACTTGAACTGATATGGACGCATATGAGGAGCAATACGAGACACTAACGGAAGCACAGCGCGACGCGGTGAATTGGGATGAGGGCGCGTTGCTGGTGTTGGCCGGGCCTGGCTCGGGCAAGACCCGTGTGCTAACCAGCCGCATTGCGAGGATTCTTAGGGAATCTGAAGGAAAGGCTTTCCGGGTGCTGGGCCTGACTTTCACAAACAAGGCCGCTGACGAGATGCAGGCTCGGCTCAACCTCCTCTGCAATGGTTTGGAAGAGCGGGCGCAGATTGGAACGTTCCATTCATTCTGTATGCAGATGTTGCAGCAGCACGGTTCTCATATAGGAGTGCCCAGTGATTTTACAATCTATTCCCAAGACGCGGATCGAAAGGAGCTTCTCAAGGACGGCCTTCGCCGTTCTGCTGGCGCGATGAATGATGGATCGTTAGTGCGCTATCTCCAGTTGATTGATAAGTTGAAGGGTTTGCTTATCGATGTTCCTCAGGCAGCGGGGAAGTTCAAAGATCCGCAGGAGGGGGAGAATATAGCGCGGGTGTACCAAGCTTACGAAGATGAGTTGAAGCGAGCTCGTGTACTGGATTTTAACTCATTAATGCTTAAGGCTTATCAGCTGGTTAGTAGCTTTGATGGCATCGCCGCAAGGTATCGAAAGACATACAAGTACTGGCTCGTCGACGAATTCCAAGACACGAATCGAGCCCAGTACAAATTTTTGAAGGCGCTTGCAGGCGACGCCTTTGGAAATGTGTTTGTCGTGGCCGATGATGATCAAATAATATATCAGTGGAATGGTGCCAGTTTTGCGCAGCTCCTTAAGTTTAAGGAGGATTTCACCCCCTCGCTGATTCAGCTTCCCACTAACTATAGGTGTCCTCCAGCGATAGTTAATGCTGCGAACAATCTGGTTCGTCACAATGTAAATCGCACTCAATCCAAGTTGCCTTTGGTGGCTGGGAAGGTCGAGCTTCAGGTCCCACAAGATCAGTCAATATTGATTGGCGCTTATGAAAACGATCAGGAGGAAGCTGGCGCAGTCGCTTCGCTCGTTGCGTCAAAACCGAAATCGGCGCGGGGAGAGATCGCTGTGATTGCGCGTACCAAGGCCTTGTTGGAAGGCGTGCAGTCCTCGCTAAAGGCGCTCAATGTGAACTGCGTGATCTCGCAGCGTCGCGACGATTTTCTCTCCCCGCAGTACTGCTGGCTTCACGCTGTGCTTAGGCAGACCGTTCGGCCTCAGGACAGGAGGAATTTTGACAGCATGATTTCCTCATTCAATCGCATGCACGGGACAAAGTACTCTTCGGATCTAATTGCGTCGGCTGCGGAGGGTTCTACGCGATCTCTACTTGATGAATGGCTGCTGTTGCTATCGGGGGCGCCAGAACAGTGGCTTTCTGAGATTGCTCGGAAGATTTATGGGCTGAGTGCGGATCTAAGTAAGTATCTTGGCTTTGTCGCTGATGTCTCGGGTACGTTCGGAGTGCCGACGGATGAGCAAAGTGATCTTGCTGAGGATGCGAGGGCTTGGAAGTCGCTGTCGAGAAGCATCTCAACAACCTATGGAAGGAATCTTCCGCTTGATCAGTTCTTGCAGCATATGGCGCTGCAATCGAAAGAACCCCCAGTTCCGAAGGAGACGGTCTCGCTGATGACCATACACGGTGCTAAAGGGAAAGAGTTTGATCTAGTGATTCTGATTGGTCTTGCTGAGGAAGTTCTTCCTTCCTACTTTAGCCTGAAGGCTGGCGCAGATAGTCAGGAGTTGGAGGAGGAGCGCCGTAACTGCTTTGTTGCGATAACGAGGGCAAAGGAACAATTGGTGTTAACTCGTGCCAAGCGATATCGTGGTTACGCGAAGAGCCCCTCTAGGTTTCTGGCGGAAATGGGGTTTCCCGTGCAATCCTAGGAAATAGGCGAAATAGCATGGGCACCCTCGGAAGAAGAGGGTGCATCCATTTGCAATTTTCGCGTCTTTTGAGTTGGCCGACTACTCCGGCCGAACCTCCCGACAAGCCCACTCAAGCAACCCCCGGCAAGCCAGAAACAACCCATCCACCACCCCCTCATCCAAATGCCGCTCCGGGTCCGCAGCCACCCGGCATCGATCCGCGGCGTGCAGCACCTCCAGCACCGTCAGCGCCCCCACCATCGCGCGCTCACTCCTGGCGAGGCTGACGCGGCGCCCGGGTGATACATCGTTCTCCGGCCAAGGCAACCCGTCAGCGCCTTCGCAGCGGCGGATGCGCTTGAGGATGCCAATCAAGGAGTTGAGGTCGGGCGGTGGGGTGTCGTCGTTGATGGGCTCAACGGATGTATACGAGGAGAAGTTCTCGGAGTCGTTCATGGCGTCGGTTTCCCTGGCTGTGCGTGACAGCGCCACCGCGTAAGCGGGGTGGCGGACGATGCGTGGCTGCAAACCGGGACGAAGTAGCGCCATAACCGGTGGGTCCGAAAACCCCCACGCACCGCCCGCCATAAAGGCCGACGGATTGCCCGCCGGCACCGTTCAGGTACGGTGCCGACGGGCAAGCGTAAACAACAGGCACAGCAATCGTCACGGGTTTGCAGACCCGGTGCCACCCGTTGTCGGTGGCGCGCCATGGTGTTTACGCCGTCGCTTCAAATGCCAATAGAAATTCCCGAAGAAATCGCAGGAACCGAGAGCGAAGAACTATTGTGGCACGCACCATTAGTGCAGCACGCGACATCGCCAGACGCATTCGCGCAGCCACCCTGCTGATTGCGAATCAAACTGGCGTAATCGCCCACGCCACAAGCGAATAGCGCGACAGCCTTCTTAACACCCCTTTCGGCTCAAAATCGAATGGCGACGCTGCCCGATCACCCGCGCACCTGAAAAATCGGTTCAATCACGACACTGCCAGCAGGCATCGCACCCTCAACCGACGCCGCCCTCAACCGCGCCCGCATTCCCCACCAGCAACTCAATCATCGCCCGCGCCGCCGCCGACTGCCGCCGATGCGGCGCATAGATCACCGAGAACGGCCGCGATCTTCCCCGCAGCTGTGGCAGCACCTCCACCAGCTGCCCGCGCCGCAACCGCTCGCGCACGATGAACTCATAGCTCTGGCAGATGCCAATGCCCTGTTCGGCCAGCGACACCACGCCCAGCACATCGTCGGAGGTCTCGATGGACGAACGCGGCAGCCAGTCGACGTCGCGCCCGTTGTCGCGGAAGATCCACGGCGCCAGCCGCCCGGTGCGCGGCATCACGAAGGGTAGGCACAGGTGCTGCTGCAGGTCGTCCAGCGTCTGCGGCGTGCCACGGCGTTCCAGATAGTCCGGCGCGGCCACCAGCAGCAGCGGCGCGTCTTCCAGCTTTCGCCCCACCAGCCCGCTGTCCGGCAGCTGGCCCAGGCGGATGGCCAGGTCGAAACCCTCGGCCACCAGGTCCACGTTGCGGTTGGTGATGTTCAGCTCCACCTGCACCTGCGGGTACTGCTGCGCAAAGCGCGCCAGCACGGGCGGCAGCCGGTAGTGGCCATAGGTGGTCGGCACGCTCAGGCGCACGCGGCCGGCCAGCGCGCCGTCTTGGCCCTGTACGTCGCGCTCGGCGTCGTCCAGCAGGCCAAAGGCCGTGCGCACCTGTTCCCGATAGAGCCGCCCGGTGTCGGTCAGGCCCACGCGGCGGGTGGTCCGCTGCAGCAGCTGCCTGCCCAGCCGCGCTTCCAGGCGCGTGACCGCGCGGCTCAATACCGACGGCGTGGTGGACAGCGCCACCGCGCCCGCCGTGAACGAGCCGTGCTCCACCACCGCCAGGAACACCTCCACATCGCCCAGGTAGTCGAACTTGCGGCTCATTTGGTTCTCCGGGGAACAGATGTTTTGCGATGCGGCCAATTTATCGCCGCTGGGGCGATGAATAAAGTGGCGGCCATTCCCCGATAGGAGCTTCCCATGAACCTGATGACCCGATTGGCCGCAGCGCTGGCCCTGACCCTGGCCGCCAGCGGCGCCCACGCCGCCAACGTGCTGGTGGTGCTGTCCGATGAAAACCACCTGGACCTGAAGGACGGCAAGGTGCTGTCCACCGGCTTCTATCTCAACGAGCTGATGCAGCCGGTCAAACTGCTGCTGGACGCGGGCCACGCGGTGACCTTCGCCACGCCGCAGGGGCGGGCGCCGACGGTGGATGCGTCCTCGGTGACGGCGGCGTACTTCGGCAACGATGCCGCGCAGTTGAAGCTGCACAAGGACCTGCTGGAGAAACTGGCGCTGACCTCGCCGACGGCCTCGCCGGTGGTCAGCCTGGCGCGCATCGAGCAGCAGGGTTACGCGCGGTTCGATGCGGTCTACATTCCCGGCGGCCACGCGCCAATGCAGGACCTGCTGAAGAGCCCGGCGCTGGGCCGGCTGCTGGCCGACTTCCACCAGCGCAGCAAGACCACCGCGCTGGTCTGCCACGGGCCGATCGCGCTGCTGTCCACGCTGCCGGATGCAGAAGGTTTCGTCGCGAAGCTGGACGCGGGTGCGACGCCGGCTACGCCGAACTGGATCTACAGCGGCTACCAGATGACGGTGATCAGCAACCAGGAAGAAGAACAGGCCAAGCCGCTGCTGGGCGGCGGCGAGATGAAGTTCTACCCGCAGACCGCGTTGCAGCGGGCGGGTGCGAAGTTCAGCAGCAACACCACGCCGTGGACCGGCCATGTGGTGGTGGACCGCGAGCTGATTACCGGGCAGAACCCGGCCTCGGCGTTGGAGGTGGGGCAGCGGCTGCTTGAACGGTTGAAGTAGGCCGGTGGATTGGGCGTGTGATGGCCGGCGTGGCACCATGGCGGATTGGCCTCGCGCGTTCTGGCGAGGCCCTTTGCCAGGGAAGCCCTCGACACGACATGCAAACGTCCTTCTTCATTCTCTCCGCCCTGTGCCTGGGCCTGTTGTCCGGGTGCGCCAGCGGCCCGGAGCAGCACACCTCGATCCGCGAAATCACCGGCGCCTTCGTGGCCGACGATGGGCAGCTGTATCTGCTGCCGCGCTACGACGAACCGATGCGCTTCGATGCCGCGCCGTTCCGTGACTACCGCGCCCTGATGGACAGCCCGCTGCGCGAGGCGGTGGTGTGCGCGCAGATGTACTTCCACGAGGATTGGCGCGACCCGGCCAACAAGGCCAAGGTGCATGGCAGCTACGCGCTGCTGCTGCGGCCGGAGCAGGTGACGCCGCAACAGGCGGCGCAGTTCAGGCTGGAACGGATTGACGTCACACCGCGCGAAGCCAAGGTGGTCGATGAGCGCGCGCGCTACTACCTGCCGCTGGAGCGGACCCGTTACTCGCTGGCCTTTGATCGCGCCTGCGACCTTTCAAAGAAGGGCGGCAGCTATTACAGCGCGTTGTTCGAGGGCGATGGCGAACGCGTGCAGTTGCCGCACGCTGCGGCGCTGGCGGAGAAGGCGGCGCTGGCGCAGCCGATCAACGCGCGCGCCGAGCGCATCCTGCCGCAGAGGGAGGACACGCCGGGCGTGGGGGCAGCGGCCGGCAAGGTGCTGGGTGCCGCTTTGATTCCTGTGGCGGTTCCGGTGTTTGTGTTGAGCCTGCCGTTTCTGGGGCCGGATCACTGGAAGTGATGGGGCGTTGGGGTAGGGCCGTCCACACATGGTGCGGATCTACTGGCACCTCGGCCTGCCCCCTGCCACACAGCTGGCCTGCCAGTGCTGCCAGGCCTCGGCATCGATACTGGCCTTCAGTGCAATGGCCTGCAGCTCCGCCCAGTCTTTCGGTGAAGGCGCGGCCAGCAGCCCGCGCATGAAGGCCTGCATCTTCGCCTCACCCACCTGCTTTTCCAGCGAAAGTAGCAGCAACGGACCATAGACGTAGCGATACATCTCGCCCAGGTCCGAGTGGCCATCGACGGCATCAAGCGCCGGCAGCGGCGTATCGAGCGCATC
This sequence comes from Stenotrophomonas sp. GD04145, assembly GCF_029835135.1. Lineage (NCBI taxonomy): Bacteria > Pseudomonadati > Pseudomonadota > Gammaproteobacteria > Lysobacterales > Lysobacteraceae > Stenotrophomonas > Stenotrophomonas sp. GD04145. The sequence goes on from NZ_JAODZG010000010.1 coordinate 15,117, forward strand.
GACGGTGGCCTGCAACCTTGCAACATAGTGGTCCGCCGCAGCGTCACCACTGATCTGACGCAGCGCCTTGATCGACAGGAATTCGGCGCTGGATTCCAGCAGCACCCAGTAGTACGGCCCCTGCGGGCGGTTGAGCGTGCCGAAGTAGTAATGGCCCATTTCGTGCGCGATGTACTGCACGCGCCGTTCGGCCTGTTCACCGCCGGCCAGCAGCGAATCGGCCACGTTGCCGATGCTGCCGCTCATGGCGATGGTCGGCCAGGTGGCAAAGCCCCATTCGCTGCCGTCGCGGTCGCGCTCGGCCTGGTTGAGCGTGACCATGCGCAGGAAGGTGGGGCGGTCGGCCAGCGGCACGCCCATGTAGCGCGCGTGCACGTCGGCCACCTGCTGCACGACGCGGGACAGCGCGTCGACCTTGGGCGTGGGCAGGCTCTCGTTGAGGAGGGTGACCTGCGCGGTGTGGGTGATCGGGCCGCTGCCACCGAACAGCAGGATGGGCCGCGCGTTGTCGCTGCGAAAGCGGCCCTGCGTGCCTTCGATGGCGGGGCTGCCATTGAGGTACAGGAAGCGGCAGCCGCGGCAGTCCACCTGCAGGTCGTAGCGGCTTTCGCTGCCGCGCACGCGGGCCTTGGGGTCGAACGCCTGAGGCAGCCACGCAGACTGCTCGGTAAAACGAGCGCTGTCGCCGTTGAAGGCCATCATGCCTTTGAAGTCGCCCATGGCATCGTGCTTCGGGTACAGCGGGAACGCGCCCACGTACTGCACGCAGAGCGTGGCCGTGGGCTCGGCCAGAGTGTAGACGCGCGCCTCGCCATCCACGCCCGGGTCGTACCAGCCATCGAACCCGACCGGCTTGCCCTCGTCATCGGTGACCCGTGCGACGTTCAGACCGGCATTGAGCACGAAGTGGCCCTGTGCGTCGGCGGGGCGATTGGACAGGCATGCATCGCCCTCCACGCGGCCACTGGCGATATCCAGGCGCACACTGCCAGTGGTGAGCGGCGTTGCCAGCTGCTCGGGCGATGCGGCTTGGCTGAGGGCAGGAGCGAGCAGTGCGGCGAGGGCCGCCGGCAGCAGGGCCTTGCTGGGGTTCATCGAGCCATCCTTGGGTGGATGGCGCCGACTATAGAGCCAATATGAATTCCTGCCGAGAGGGGCGCATCCACGCGTGGCGTGCAGTTGCGGAGCTACACTGGCCCCCTGCACGTGATGGAAGCTTGCCCATGTTGAACGGAAAGGTCGCGGTGGTTACCGGTTCCACCAGTGGTATTGGCCTTGGCATCGCCACGGCGCTGGCGCGACAGGGCGCCGACATCGTGCTGAACGGCTTCGGCGATGCGGCGCAGATCGAGAGCCTCCGCGCCAACCTCGAAGCGGAGTTCGGTGTGCGGGTGGCGCATGACGGCGCCGAACTTTCCCGCGGCGAGGCCGTACGGAACATGATCGCCAACGCCGCCGCGAAGATGGGCCGCATCGACATCCTGGTGAACAACGCGGGCATCCAGCACACCGCACCGATCGAGGAGTTTCCCGTCGAGAAGTGGGACGCGATCCTGGCGCTGAATCTCTCGGCGGTGTTCCATGCCACGGCGGCGGCCTTGCCCTACATGAAGCAGCAGGGCGCCGGCCGCATCATCAACATCGCCTCGGCGCATGGGCTGGTGGGCTCGGTGAACAAGTCGGCCTATGTGGCAGCCAAACATGGCGTGGTTGGCTTCACCAAGGTGACCGCGCTGGAGAATGCGGGCACCGGCATCACCGCCAATGCCATCTGCCCGGGGTGGGTTCGCACGGCGCTGGTCGAGCAGCAGATCACCGCGTTGGCCGAGCGCGAGGGCATCGATCAGGAGTCTGCCGCGCGTGCGCTGCTGGCCGAAAAGCAGCCCTCGTTGCAGTTCGTCACCCCCGAGCAGCTGGGGCAGACCGTGGTCTTTCTGGCTTCGGACGCCGCGGCGCAGATGACCGGCACGGCGCTGCCGGTGGATGGGGGCTGGACCGCGCGCTAGCGGGCCGGCGCCGCAAGCCGCGCCCGCAGCGCGTCCCAGTCGGCCACGAAACAGCCTTCGCGGCCGCGATTGCACTCGGTGATCCACGCATCCAGTGATTCGCTGCGCGCCCGGTGGGCGCTGACATCCCCCAGCACGGCAAAACGCAGGCGGTAGTTCACCAGCATCTGCACCCATTGCCCGGCCACGCCCGAACGCAGATCGAAGAAGTCCGGCGAGAGGCGTTGCACCGGAATGGCGATCCACTCGGCCTGATGCCCAAGGGCATCGCCGACCAGGTCGCGCAGGCCGTTGGCATCGAGTGTCGGGCCCTGCGGCTCGATGCGCAGGAGACGGATGGTGCCGATGTACTCAATGGAATCATTCATGCTGGAGGCTCTGCAGTCGACGCAGCCGGGCGAGGATGTCTTCGCGCAGGCCGGGGATGTAGTGGTAGGCGTCTGCCAGCAGGGTGACGTCCGCCGTCGGGACGAGCCGTTTCATGCGTTCGGCGGCGGCAGGGGTGTCGATGAGGGCATCACGCGCGCCCATGACAAGGGCTGCCGGTGGATGCAACGTAGCCAAGCGCTCGTCGCTGATGCGGGGAATGCGCAGCGGACGTGGTCGGACCTCGGCACGGATCAATGCCAACAGGTCGAGCAGCGGCTGCGCACGTGCAGGTGCATGCAGTGGCTCGGGGCCCATGACCGCACGGCGCAGGCGCTCGCGCCCCCATCGGCCAAGCAGCAACAGTGGGAGCGCCTTGAGCAGGAATGCACGCTGGCGCCCGATACCCGAGGGGCTGACCAGAACCAGTGCGTTAACCCGGGCAGGCCTTCGCAACGCGTAATCCAGTGCCAGGAATCCGCCGAACGACAGGCCCACGAATGCAGCGCTTTCCACGCCGAGTGCGTCGAGGACATCATCCAGCCATTGCGCATGCGCATCGCTGTCCAGCGCAGGTTGCGTGCCTTCGCTGAGACCCGGTTCGCCAATGATGTCGACGACATGCACGCGGTAGTACTCGCTCCAACGTGCGGCATCGAACATCCAGCTGGCGGCATTGCTGAGGGTGCCATGCAGCAGCACCAGGGCAGGGCCGTGTTCGGGGCCGCAGCTGACCACAAATGTCGAACCGGCGCGGGTGGCGAGAAGGTGCGATTCGTGTGGTACCGGACAGTCCGAAAGCACCTGGCGGTAGGCGGCAAGTACGCGCTGCGTGGGAATGCCGGGGCGGCGCCGCTTCATGCGCTGTGGTCCTGCAGCAGACGCTGCAGGCTGACCAGCAGCGCCGTGGAACCTGCCAGGCCACCGATCACGATCAGCTTGAGCACATCGTGCTCGGGCGAATAGATCGTCTCCATGCGCAGCGGCTCATCGTCGGCCTCGCGGCCGGTGACGCGCGCATGCAGGGCACGGACCAGGTCGGCGGCACGTGCCGCACCGCATCCGGGAATATCCACCACCGTGGTCAGCTGTGGGCGCGCAGCGGAGGGCTCACGCACGGTGCCGGTGAACACGTCGAGGTCTTCAGCGGTGATGCGATAGGACTTGCCGATGCGGGTCGCACGCAGTTGGCCGCTACGGATATGCCGAAGGACGGTTTTGGGGTGCAGGCTGAGCTGCTGGGCAGCCTGTTCGACGGTTAGCAACGCGGGGGACATATCGGAACTCGAGAACCATGTGCTCCCTATTGTTCCATAGAATGCAATTATTGGGATCGATTGGGAGTTTTGCCGAGGCGGCGACAGGGGGGGGGCATCTCCCTGGTGCCGCCTGCGCGGGCAGCCATCCCGACGACTACGCTGGCTTCGCAAACACGTCCAGTCCCTTGCCGGTCTCCAGCAACGATTTCAGGCTGGACAGCACGATCGGCCAGCCCTGGCGGATGCCGGTATCCATGCCGCTGCCGGGTTCCAGATCGTCGTGGGTGACGGTCAGCCGCACCATGTCCTGGTAGGGCACGATCTCGAAGGTGACGCGGCTGTAGCTGTCCGGGTTGTCGGCCTGCGAGGCCGCAGCCCAGGTGATGACCAGTCGCGAGGGTGGGGTGCTTTCCACCACTTCGCCGACCAGTTCTACCGAGCGCGTTTCATTGGCGCGCACATGCTGCCAGCGCGAGCCGGGTTTCCAGTCCGACACGTTCTCGTGGCCCCAGTAGCGGCGGGCGATCTCGGGCCGGGTGATGGCCTCGAACACCTTCTGTGGCGTGGAAGCGATGTAGATCACGTGGATGAAGCGGGTGGACGCTGCGGACATCGTCATTCTCCTTCCAGTTCTCGTTTCAGGTCATGCAGCAGGCTCAGGCGCTGCTGCTCGAACTTGCGTACCCAGCGCTCGTAGACGTCATGCAGCGGCACCGGGTTGATGAAGTGCAGCTTCTCGCGGCCACGGCGCACCGTGCTGATGAGGTTGGCGTCTTCCAGCAGGCCCAGGTGCTGGGTGACCGATTGCCGGGCCATGTCCAGGTGTTCGCACAGCTGGCCCAACGTCTGGCCGTTGTCTGCGCAGAGCAGGTCCAGCAGCGTCCTGCGCGTGGGGTCGGCCAGGGCCTTGAACACCTTGTCTGCATCCATGGTGGACAGAATAGGCAGGCAAATACCTGCATGTCAACCGCCGTCGGTGGATCGGCTCACGGCCTCCCACTGGTCGATGCGGCTGGACATGGCCTGCAGCTTGTCACGCACGCGTTGCACGGCATCGCTGCCCAGCAGCAGGTGGCTGGGCGGTGCGTCGCTGTCGATGATGTTCAGCATGGCCTGCGCCGCTTTTTCCGGATCGCCCAGCTGATGACCGCTCTTGGCCTCGCGCGTACTGCGGATGGGATCGAATAAGGCGTCGTAATCTTCAATGCTGCGCGGTGCACGCACCATCGAACGGCCGGCCCAGTCGGTGCGGAACGATCCCGGCGCGACGGCTGTGACGTGGATGCCGAACGCGGCCACTTCCTGGCCCAGCACCTCGCTGATGCCTTCCAGTGCGAACTTGCTGCCGCAGTACCAGGCGATGCCGGGCAGGGTGATGAAGCCGCCCATCGAGGTGATGTTGAGGATGTGGCCACGGCGGCGCGCGCGCATATGCGGCAGCACGGCCTTGATGAGCGCGGCGGGGCCGAACACGTTGACCTCGAACTGGTGGCGCAGTTCGTCCAGCGTGGATTCCTCGAGGATGCCTTCGTGGCCATAGCCGGCGTTGTTGACCAGCACGTCGATGGCCCCGATGCCGCTTTCGATGGCATCGACCAGCGCGTCGATGGAGGCGTGGTCGGTGACGTCCAGCAGGCGGCCGAACGCGCGGCCGGGGGCGAGTGATTCAAACGCCTGGCGGGCCGGTTCGTTGCGCACGGTACCGACCACGCGGTGGCCGGCCTGCAGGGCCTGTTCGGCGAGGGCGCGGCCGAAGCCGCTGCTGACGCCGGTGATGAGCAGCAGACGGGAGGGGGACATGGTGATGGCCTCATGGAAAGCGGGCTTGCACAGTAGTGCTTGTGGGGGATGCCCTACAGGCCTAAGCTTCGGCCGATCTTGCCTATTCCTCTGAGGTGTGCGGTGCGGTCTGGCGATGATCCGGTGCAGCAGGATGCGCAGGCGCGCATGGTGGGGCTGCTGCAGGCGTTGGCGCCGGAGGAGGGCTACACGCTCACCGCCGTGCCGGGCGTACGCCTGCTGCGCTCGAACCGGCCGCTGGCGCGCACGCCGGTGCTGTACGACCCGGGCATCGTGATCGTCTGCCAGGGCGTCAAGCGCGGCTACCTGGGCGGGCAGGTCTACCAGTACGACGCGCAGCACTACCTGGCGGTGTCGGTGCCGGTGCCGTTCACCATGGAAACCGACGCGTCGGCGGAGGCGCCGTTGCTGGCGATCTACCTGCACCTGGACCTGCAACTGGCGGCGGAGCTGTTGCTTGCGCTGGACGCGCATGAGGCGCCGGGGCAGACACACGCGCGCAGCATGATGGCCAGCCCGATGGACCCGCCGATGCAGGCCACGGTGATACGGCTGCTGCATGCGCTGGGCGACACGCGGGAAGCGGCGGTGCTGGGCCCGGCGCTGGTGCGCGAGGTGTACTTCCGCGTGCTGACCGGCGCCCAAGGCGCTGCGATGCGTGAGGCGCTGGCCATGCGCGGCCGTTTCGGCAGCATCGGCCGGGCGTTGCGGCAGATCCATGCGGCCTATGCCACGGCGCTGGACGTGGCACACCTAGCGGCGGAGGCGGGGATGAGCGTGGCGACCTTCCACGATCACTTCCGTGACGTCACCGGCACTTCGCCCATGCAGTACGTGAAGTCCACGCGCCTGCACCAGGCGCGGTTGCTGATGCTGCGCCAGGGGATGACCGCCGAGGCGGCGTCGCTGGCGGTGGGGTATGCCAGCCCGTCGCAGTTCAACCGGGAGTTCAAGCGTCTGTTCGGCCTGCCGCCGGCGGCGGAAGTGGCGCGGATGCGGCGCAGCTTCGCGGTGCCACCCGCGCCAGCCGGTGCGCTGTATGTGTCTTCCCACTGAACGGCGCGGGTCGGCCCGTTGACAGGCTATCTACCTACTAGTAGGTTTGCGCCCATGAAAGAGTCGCTGTCCCCGAAGGCGCTGGAGATCCTGGCGCAGGCCCGTTCCCTGCTGGAAGCCGGTGGTTACAACGGTTTCAGCTACGCGGACGTGTCCGCGCGGGTGAACATCAGCAAGGCCAGCATCCATCACCACTTCCCCAGCAAGGCCGATCTGGTGCGCACGGTGGTGGTGCTGTACCGGGCCGAGGCACGCGAGGGGCTGGCGCTGCTGGACCGGCAACTGGGCGATCCGCTGCTGGAGCTCAACGCCTATGTCGATTACTGGTCCAGCTGCATTGCCGGCGGAACGGCGTCGTTCTGCATCTGCGCGATGCTGGCCGCGGAAGCACCGATGCTCCCGGTGGAGATTGCCGAGGAGGTGCGCGGCCACTTCGAGGACCTGGCCGAGTGGTTGACCCGCACCCTGCAGAAGGGCGCTGCGCAGGGGCAGCTGCGCCTGCAGGGCCCGGCGGACGACGAAGCCAAGGCGTTCATGGCGTCCGTGCACGGTGCGATGCTGGCGGCGCGGGGGTTTGGCGATGCGGCCACCTTCGCGGCCCTGGCGCGGCTGGCGATCGCGCGGGTGAGCGCCTCCTGAGAACTGTATGCGGAAGGCCCGCCGCAACGCGGGTCTTCTTTTTGTCCACCATGCCTACCTACTAGTAGGTTTGTTTAATCCCAACGGAGCACTCCCATGCCACACCCGCTGTCCGCCCTCGGCGTCATCCACACTGCCGTCAGCCTGCTTCCCATCGTGGCCGGTCTCTATGGCTTCGTCCGCCACCGCGCCATCGATCCGGCCACGCGTGCCGGCAAGCTCTATCTGCTGGGCCTGGTGTTGTCGGTGGCAACCTCGTTCACCGTGTCCAGCACGGGCGGACTCAATCCCGGCCACGCCTTTGGCGTGATCGTGCTGCTGGTTGCTTTCGGCGGCGTGCTAGCCGCGCGCCTGCGCTTCCTGGGGCGGGCGGCGCGGTATCTGTCCACCTTCGCGTTGTCGTTCAGCTTCCTGCTGTCGCTGGTGCCGGGCGTGAATGAAACGCTGACCCGCATCCCGGTGGCACATCCGATTGCGGCGGCGCCGATGGCTCCGGTCGTGCTGCAGACCCTGCTGGGGTGTTTCGTGGTGTTCGTGCTGGGCTTCATCGCACAGTGCTGGCGGATGCGTGGCCGCCGCTGAGAACAGGCGCCGCGGCGACACTGCTCAGTCTGCCAGCGGCGACGGCGCGTCTTCGCCATAGGTGGCGTAGGCGCTGCCGCAGGTGGCCACCGCAGCGGCCGCCGCGGGCAGGCCAGTAGCGCGGATGCCGCGCCGCGTATCGCGGTCGAATATTTCCGCGTAGCGTTCGGCGGCCAGCGCGTCATCAGGCAGCACATACAGCAGCACGCGCTGGAGGGTTGACTGGCCCTCCATCGGCTGCGGCGTGCGGAACGCCGGTACCTGCACGCGGGCGCTGTGCCAGCGCATCGGCTCGCTGCTGGTCTGCCAGCGGACCTGCAAGGGCTGATCGAGCGGAAGCAGCGCGGCGCCGTCCGGGTAGCCGTAGGCGGTGCAGTCCGCGGGTGGCGTCGGGATGTTGGCGATGGCGCCGTCACCGATGTCCAGCGTGAGGCCATTGACCTCCATCCGCACGATGGGCGCGCCGCCGTAGTTGTGGACCTTGAACAGCACCAGGCCTTCGAAGCGGCTGCGCTGCAGATCATCTGCGGTAGTGCCGCTGAGGCGTGCGAGCGCGGGCGCGACCTCCACATGATCGCGGTAGTGGTAATAGAGGTGCACCAGTTCCGGCGTGCCCGGGCGCCTCCATGACGCGTTGAAGGGCGCAAGGTCCGGATAGGGGTGGCGCAGCAAGGGCACGTCGGTGACGGCACGATCTCCGGAGGGCGTGGCGTAGCGGTAGTGGTCCACCGAGCGCTTCAGGCGCCCGTCTTCATACGGGAATGCCCTGTCTGCATCGGACTGCGCGTTGGGGTAGCGGTGGAAGGCGATGAAACGTTCGGGCGTGTCGCTCTGCATGGGCAGGTCCGGCCCAGCGCCAGAGCCGGTGGATGCATACGGCGAGGTGTCCAGCCACAGCGGCTGCCCGCTGAGATTGACGTGCAGTTCCGCGATGGCGGCACGCGAGCCGCCGGCGAGGCTGTCCCAGGTGTTCTGCAGGGACTGCCACAGCGGAACGATGAGCATGGCTGCGGCGGTGGGCACGAACATCACGGCGTGCACGCGGCCGGGCACCTGGCCACGGTCCCGTACCATGTAGCGCAGCCACGCCAGCACAAGCACCAGCAGCAACGGTACGCCCACCCAGATCGCCAGGGTGGCCAGCGCCACAACGCCCCAACCCAGATTGGGGGTGGCCACAGCGATGAGCGAAAGGGTGGCGATGAACGCCGCCAGCACCAGCGACACGCCTATCCCGAAGCGGTAGTTCCTGTAAGGGCGGTCAGTCATCACCGTTCCATCGGCCTGCGGGACATGGCGATATCTTGCCGGTCCGATGGCGGAGTGGAAAGGCGGACGTTGCCGCAGGCCTACCCTCAGCAGCCGACCAGTCGATCGGCTTCGATGCCCTGCCGATGCAGGCTACGGTACTCGGTGGGGCTGGCATCGACCAGCCCGCGGAAATGGCGGCGGAATGATTCCTGTGAGCCGAAACCGGCCTGCTCGGCGACCCAGTGCAGCGGGCGGTCGGTGGTTTCCAGCAGCTCGCGGGCGAAAGCCACCCGCTCGCGGATCAGCCAGTCGATGGGTGACAGGCCGGTGGCGTCGAGGAACTGCCGTTGCAGGGTGCGTTGGCTCAACGCGGCCTGTTCGGCCAGGCTGCCCAGCGAGTGCGGTTCGCGCAGATTGCGCCGCATCCATTCCATCAGCTTGGCCAGGCGCGTCGGCTCGCCGCTGGGAATGGCGCGGCTGACGCGCTGGCTGCGCCCGGCATCACGCCAGGGCGCCAGCACCAGGCGCTCGGCAACGAGGTTGGCCACGCGCGCGCCGTAATCCTTGCGCACCATGTGCAGCATCATGTCCATGCCGGTGGCCGAACCGGCCGAGGTGATGATGCTGCCGGCGTCGACGTAGAGCACGTCGTCGCGCACGCCGATGCGGGGGAACTGCTGCGCAAGCGTTTCGGTGAGCCGCCAGTGGGTGGTGGCCTGGCGGCCATCGAGCAGGCCGGCCCAGGCCAGCACGAAGGCGCCCGAGCAGATCGAGGCGATGCGGGCGCCGCGCGCGTGGGCGCGGACGAGCGCATCAAGCAACGCCTGCGGCGGGCGTTCACTGGGTTCGCGCCAACCGGGAATGACGATGATGTCCGCATCGTCCACCGCGTTGAGATCATGCGGCAACTGCACCTGCGTATTGCCGAGCATGCGCAGCGCGCCGGGTTCGCCCGCGCACAGCTGCGTGCGGTACCACGCCACGCCCAGTTCCGGACGCACCGGTGCGAACAGGCCCACCGCACAACCGAACTCGAACAGGCCCTGGCCGTGGCAGGCCACGATGGCGACGGTCGGCGCGGTGGGATCGGCAGCGTGGATGGGCATGGCCTGATGCTACCGGTGATGGTGCATGCCGCCGCGTGGCATGCGGTCATGAGGTGATGCCTGCGGGATATATGGCGGCTGGGGTCGGATCCGTTTCCTTCGAAAGGGATCCGACCCCATGCAAGCGCGCTGCCTAACGTCATTACCAGCGGTCATGTGGGTGGCCGGATGTTACGGCTGGGTGACGCGATCACGCCTGTCGTGGCGGGTGAACAGGCCCTTGAATGGAAGCGTGTTTCCGGCCCACCCCACGAGCCCCCATGCCTGCCGCCTACGCCCCCGTCCTGAGTCCTCTTGCTGTGTTGATCGCCGCCGCCCTGGTAGCGGCCCCCGTGCATGCGGCAGACGCCGATGCGCAGCCGGCAACCACAGCGGCCGCCGCCAACGTCGCTGCATCCACCCTGGACGCAGTGGTGGTGACCGGCTCGCGCACCAGCACGCGCACGGTCAAGAACAGCTCCACGCCCATCGACGTGATCTCCGCCGAGGATCTTGCTGCGACCGGGCAGGCCAACCTGCTCGAAGCGCTGCAGCGCAGCCTGCCGTCGCTGAGCCAGATCGGTGGCTACCAGAGCGACCAGGAGAGCCTGATCCGCGGCTATCAGCTGCGCAATCTCTCACCGGGCTACACGCTGGTGCTGGTCAACGGCAAGCGCCGCAACGCCAGTGCCTATGTGAGCGGTGCCAACGGCGGCGGCTTTCCTGGCCACGCCTGGGCGGATCTGGCGCTGATTCCGGTGTCGGCCATCGACCACGTGGAAGTGCTGCGCGATGGTGCCTCCGCCATCTACGGCTCGGACGCGATCACCGGTGTGGTCAACGTCATCCTGAAATCGCAGGCACAGGGCGGTGAGGTGTCGGTGGAGAGCGGGCAGAGCATCGATGGCGACGGTACGCGTACCAGCGTGCGCGCCAACGTCGGCCTGCCCTGGGGCAAGGACGGCTTCGTCAACCTCTCGGGCGAGACCACGCGCCAGCACCACGCGATCCGGACGCGACGCTACATCGATGGCTATCTGAGCTATCCGGCGATCGATGCCAATGGCAACCGGGTCGCGCTGCGGCCGAACAACCGCCTGCCGGCCGGTGCGACGCCGGACCCTGCCGAGGCCACGCGCGATGCCGAAGCCAACACCATCCTCAGCTCACCGTCGTATGCGCTGAAGGCGTTTGCGGTGAACGTGGGCCATGGCCTGGGTGAGAGCGCGCAGTTCTACGCCAACGCCACTGCCAGTGACCGCACCGCGCAGGCGATCCAGAACTTCCGCCTGCCGGCCACGATCTTCACCACGTACCGGACACCGGGGGTGCTGAGCGTGTTTCCCGACGGCTTCCTGCCGGTGCTGGAGACCAAGGAGAAGCAGTACACCGGCACCGCCGGCGTGAAGGGGCAGGTGGCTGGCTGGGACTACGACGCCAGCCTGACCGGCAACCGCAGCACGGTGCGCACCTATACCCGCAACTCGGTGAACTACTCGCTGCCGTACCCGGGCTCGCCCACCGACTTCTATGACGGCAAGCTGGATTACCAGCAGGGCATTGCCAACCTGGACCTGCGTCGGGGCTTTGACGTAGCGGCCTTTGCCTCACCCCTGGACGTGAGTGCCGGTGCCGAGTACCAGCACGAGCGCTACGAGCGCGGGGCAGGGCAGTGGGAGTCGCACACCGGATTTGGCGCCGCTGCGTTTGTCGGCTACTCCACCGCCGATGCGGTGAAGGCCACGCGCAACAGCAAGGCGGTGTACGTGGGGGCGGCGACCAACGTCACCTCGCGCTGGTACCTGGATGCGGCCGCGCGCTGGGAAGACCATTCGGACTTCGGCAGCGTCTCGACCGGACGCTTGACCAGCCGCTTCGACATCACCGACGCACTGGGCGTGCGTGCGACGGTCAGCAACGGCTTCCACGCGCCAAGCCTGGGCGCGCAGTTCTACCAGGCCACGGGCAGCTGCCCGTGCGGTACGACGCTGGTGGCGCAGGTGTCCTCGCCCGCTGCGGTGGCACTGGGTGCCACCCCGCTGAAACCGGAGAAGGCCACCAACTACAGCATCGGCGTGACCTGGGACCCGAGCCCGGCCTTCCACCTGGCCGTGGATGCCTACCAGATCGACATCCGCGGCCAGCTCGGCCAGTCCAGCCAGATCGGCTACAACGCGCAGGATCCGGCGCGCATCACCGACAACAGCGGCACCGTATTGACCTCCGCGCAGAAGAACACGATCGATGCGCTGCTGGGTTCGGCCGGCATCAGCATCCTGCCGGGCGACGCGTTCTATGCCAGCTACTTCACCAACGTGGGCGACACCCGCACGCGCGGCGTGGAGCTGACGCTGGAGGCGAACCAGGACACATCGTGGGGCAAGCTGCGCTGGAGCTACGCCGCCAACGTCGGACGCACCACGATCCGCAGCGTCAGCGCCATTCCTGCGGCGCTGCAGGGGCTGCCCAACATCAACCTGCTGACGAAGTCCGGCGAGTACGCGTTGCGCTTCCGTACGCCCAGCTACACCCAGGTGGCCGGACTGGGTTGGCAGAACGGACGCTGGCGCTCGAATGTGGACGTTACCTACTACGGGTCGATCAAGCGCCTCAACAACGGCGTGGAATACAGGCAGCCACCGGTGCTGGTGACCAACCTGTCCGGCGGTGTGGAGCTGGGCGCGGGCTGGAGTGCGGCGCTGGGCATCAACAACGTGTTCGACAAGCGCACCCGCAAGGTGCCGGAGTACGCGCGCAGCGCCACCGACGTGGCCAGCATCGAGACCACCTGGGACAGCGGTGACGTGCTCAGCAGGATCGGCGCGTTCTGGTACGGGCGGGTCAATTACCGGTTCTGAGGTTCAGGCATGGCGTCGCCGGCCAGCGTCCGGCGTTACCGAGGAGAGTGGCATGTCATCTGGGTTGAAGATTGTTGCGTTGATCGGATCGCCAACGGCATCGGTGAATTCGCGCACGCTGTTGCTGGTACGGCACCTGCTGGAGGCGCTGCAGCAGCGCCTGCATGCCAGCGTGACACTGGTGGAGCTGGCGCCGATTGCACGCGCGCTGGGGCAGACGCTGTCGCGCAGCGAGGCCGAGCCCGCGGTGGAACAGGCGCTGGCCACCCTCGAGGACGCCGAGCTGCTGGTGGTGGCCGCACCGGTCCATCGTGGCTCGTACCCGGGGTTGTTCAAGCACCTGGTGGACTTCATCGACCTCGAGGCGCTGGTGGACACCCCTGTGCTGCTGGCGGCCACCGGGGGCAGCGAGCGGCATGCGCTGGTGATCGACCATCAGCTGCGACCGTTGTTCAGCTTTCTGCAGGCGCATACGTTGCCCATCGGCGTGTACGCCACACCAGCCGATTTCGATGGCGAGCAGATCAACAGCGCGGCGTTGCAGGCGCGCATCCAGTTGGCTGCCGAGCGCGCTGCCGGGCATCTGCTGCCGCATGCCGCCAGCGGGCCGGCGCCCCTGCGCCGCATCGCCTGAGCTGCCCATAACGGCCAGCAGTCTGCTTATTGCCAACCTGCATCTGCGTGGCCGGATCCGACCGGCGATTGTCGCCAGCAGGTACGGGCGCGGCGCACAGCTTCTCTAGCATCGATAGCGAAACGGCACTTCATTGCCGGCCCAGACGAGGACGAACCCGTGGCTGCAGCTGCCTCCCCCAAACCCATCCTGTTCCTGCTTGATCGCGAGTTCGTCGACGGCCAGTTGCCGGGCCAGCGCTTCTTCTGCCGGCACAGCCTGCTGCTGGAAGGCGCGCTGTCCAGCATCGACGGCCTGGATGCACAGCTGGACGTGCGCCGCATCGGCTTCGCGCGGCCACGCCGCGAGGTGATCGCGGCGGTGGGCGAGCAGGACCAGTCGCTGCCGAAGCTGGTGCTGCCGCAGGGCGTGCGCAGCGAACACGCCAACGGTGCCTACCAGGACCGGCAGTACGTGACCGGTGCCGAGCCGATCCTGGCCGCACTCAATGGCCTGCTTGGCATTCCTGTGGCCCACCCCTGAGCGAGGACGCGGACATGAGCTACCTCATCAGCGTGCTGGACAAGAGCCCGGTGGCCGAAGGCGCAGGCGCCGAGCAGGCGCTGCGCAACAGCCTGCAGCTGGCCCAGCGTGCCGAACAGCTGGGCTACCACCGCTACTGGTTTGCCGAGCATCACGCCGCACCGACCCTGGCCAGTCCGGCGCCGGAGGTGCTGGCGGCATGGGTGCTGGCACAGACCCGGCGCATCCGCATCGGCAGCGGTGGCGTGATGCTGCGCCACTATGCGCCGTACAAGGTGGCCGAGAACTTCAACCTGCTGGCGGCGCTGGCGCCCGGACGCGTCGACCTGGGGGTGGGCAAGGCACCCGGTGGCCTGCCGGCGTCCACCGCAGCGCTGGCCGCGGGGCGACCGGCCTTCGCCGATTTCGATCAGCAGCTGCGCGATCTGGAAGGATTCCTGTCCGGCTCGCTGGCCGAAGATCATGCGCATGCCAATGCGCAGGCGCGGCCGGTGCCGCAGGTGGCGGCCGAGCGTTTCCTGCTGGGCGCCAGCCCGCAGAGCGCACGGCAGGCGGCGGAGCTGGGCTGGCGCTTCGTCTATGCCGCCCATTTCGACGGCGACCCGAAGCACATCGAAGCGGCGTTCGAGGCCTATCGCGCCGTATCCACGCAGCCGCCGTTGCTGGCCACCGTCGCTTTCGCGGCGCCCACCAGCGAAGCGGCGGCGCGCCATGTCGGCGCATTGCGTGTCTACAAGCTGCACCTCGGCCCGGGGCAGACGGTGAACCTGCCCAGCCCGGACGCCGCGGCCGAGTATGCCCGCCAGGTCGGCGTGACCGACTTCCGTATCGAAGAGACGCGGCCCAGCGTGCTGTCGGGCGACGCGCAGCAGGTGCGCGGGGAACTGGACGCACTGCACCGCCGCTTCGGCGTGGGCGAATTCATCCTCGATGCGCCGGTGGCCGACCTCGACGCACGCCTGGCATCCCTTGAACTGCTGTCGCCCGCGCCACGCGCGGCGGTGGCCTGACCTGCAGGAGCGATACCCATGAGCAAGACACCGCGCACCATCCCGTTCGGCATCATGCTGCAGGGACCGGGCAGCCACATGCATGCGTGGAAGCATCCGTCCAACCCGGCCGATGCCAGCGTGAACCTGGACTTCTACATCGACATCGCGCGCACGGCCGAAGACAACGGCATCGCGTTCGGCTTCGTTGCCGATGGGCTGTACATCAACGAGAAATCGATCCCGCACTTCCTCAACCGCTTCGAGCCGATCTCGCTGTTGTCCGCGCTGGCCACGGCGACGAAGAAGATCGGCCTGGCCGGCACGCTGTCCACCTCCTACAGCGATCCGTTCACCGTGGCCCGGCAGTTCGCCTCGCTGGACCTGATCAGCGGTGGGCGCGCCGGCTGGAACGTGGTGACCTCGCCGCTGGAAGGATCAGGCCGCAACTACGGCCGCCCGCATCCGGAACATGCGCTGCGCTACCAGATCGCCGACGAGTACCTGGAGGTGGTGCAGGGCCTGTGGGATTCATGGGATGACGATGCCTTCATCCGCGACCGCGAACAGGGCACCTTCTTCGCCGCCGACAAGTTCCGCCGCCTCGACCACAAGGGCCGCTTCTTCCAGGTCGAAGGCCCACTGAACATCCAGCGCTCCGCGCAGGGGCAGCCGGTGATCTTCCAGGCGGGCTCGTCCGACGACGGCATCGCGCTGGCCGGCAAGTATGCCGATGCGGTATTCACCCACTCGCCCTCGCTGGAAGAAACCCGTGCCTTCACCCAGAAGGTGAAGAACTCGGCCATCGCCCACGGGCGCAGCGGCAATGACGTTAAGATCTTTCCGGGCATCGGGCCGATTGTCGGCCACACCGCCGAGGAGGCGGAAGCCAAGTACCAGGCGATTGCCGCACTCGCGGGCCTGGACGATGCGCTGGCCTACCTCGGGCGCTTCTTCGACCATCACGATTTCAGCCAGTACGATCCCGACGCGCCGTTCCCCGAGCTGGGCGGGATCGGCAGCAATTCGTTCCGCTCCACCACCGACCGCATCAAGCAGGATGCCCGCGAGCAGGGCTTGAGCCTGCGCCAGGTCGCGTTGCAGGCGGTGAGCCCGCGGCCCAACTTCATCGGTACACCCGAGCACGTGGCCGACGAGTTGATCCGCTGGTTCGAGGCGGGCGCCAGCGATGGCTTCATTCTGGGGTTCGCGGCGCAGCGCGAGGGGCTGGACGATTTCGTGACCCTGGTACTGCCGATCCTGCAGGCGCGCGGGTATCACCAGCGCGAGCTGGAAGGGAAGACGCTGCGCGACCACCTGGGCCTGCCTTACAAGGCCAGCCGTCATTCGACGGCCGCCGAACCGGCGCGGAAGGTGGGGTGAGGCGATGAACGTACTGCGCCGGGCATCGTTGACTGTGGCGCCCACCGGGCCGACGGGCGTGCTGCCTGAAATAGCCGCACGCGCCGATGAGGCCATCGCCATCCGCCACGACCTGCATCGACACCCGGAGCTCGCCTTTGAGGAGCATCGCACCAGCGCACGCGTAGCCGAACTGCTGCAGCAGTGGGGCTATACGGTGACCACGGGCGTCGGCGGAACCGGCGTGGTCGGAACGCTGCAGCGGGGGCAGGGCAGCCGCCGGCTCGGGCTGCGCGCCGACATCGATGCGCTGCCGATCCAGGAGGCGTCCGGGCTGCCTTATGCCAGCCAGAACGAAGGACGGATGCATGCCTGCGGTCACGATGGACACACCGCGATCCTGCTGTCGGCGGCGCATTACCTGGCCCGGCACGGGCGCATCGATGGCACCCTGCAACTGGTGTTCCAGCCGGCGGAAGAAACCGGCTCCGGTGCGTCAAGGATGCTCGCCGACGGTCTGTTCGAGCGTTTTCCGGTGGATGCGATCTATGGACTGCACAACTGGCCGGGTGTGCCGGCGGGGCACTTCGGCTTTGTCGACGGACCGGCGATGGCATCGGTGGACTGGGCACGGTTGAGGGTGATCGGCAAGGGCGGGCATGGTGCGGAACCACAGGGAAGCGTGGATCCGATCCTCGCCGCCGCGCACATCGTCACCGCACTGCAGAGTGTGGTGTCGCGCAATGTGGACCCGCGGCAGATGGGCGTGGTGACGGTCGGTTCGATCCACGGTGGGCAGGCAGCCAACGTGATTCCCGATGTGGTGGAGCTGACGCTGACCGTACGCGCCTATCTGCCCGACGTTCGCGACAGGCTGCGCCGTCGCGTGACCGAGCTTGCCGAGCAGACCGCCGCCGCGTTCGGGGCGCGCGCCGAGATCGATTTCCCGCGTGGCTTCCCGAGCGTGATCAACCATCCGCAGCAGACCGCCTATATCCGTGAGGTGGCGCTGCAGGGATTCGGCGCAGGGCAGGTGCTGGATGCCTTCGCGCCGCGCACCGCCAGCGAGGACTTCGCCTTCCTGCTGCAGGCCCGGCCCGGAAGCTTCGTGTTCGTCGGCAACGGTGACAGTGCGCCGCTGCACAGCCCGCGCTACGCGTTCAACGATGCGGCCATCGCCCCTGCCGCCAGCCTCTGGGCGCGGCTGGCCGAACACTATCTGGTGGAGGACGCAGCATGAGTACGGCACCGTTCGAAGAGCGCTTCCTCTACACCTCGGTGGACGATCCACTGGCGCGGCCACTGTTCGATGGGCTCGAACAGGAGTACGACAGTCGTTACGCCGATGTGCGGCGACGCATCGGTGGCAGTGCGCGCGAGGAGTTGCAACGCTACCCGGCGCAGGCATTCGCTGCGCCGGTGGGAGCATTCGTGCTGCTGCTGCGTGAGGGTGTGGCCATTTCCGGCGGCGCGTTCATGCCTCACCGCGACCCGGATACGGCCGAGTTCAAGCGCATCTGGACACTGCCTGGCCTGCGCCGCCAGGGCATCGCCCGGCGGGTGCTGCAGGAGCTTGAAGATCAGGCTGCACGCCAGGGTTATCGCCGCGTGTACCTGACCACCGGCTTCCGCCAGCCCGAGGCGGTCGGCCTGTACCTGAGCCATGGCTACACCGCACTGTTCGATCTGTCTGCCGACCCGGAATCGATCGCCCATCTGC
Source organism: Stenotrophomonas sp. GD04145 (assembly GCF_029835135.1). Classification (NCBI taxonomy): domain Bacteria; kingdom Pseudomonadati; phylum Pseudomonadota; class Gammaproteobacteria; order Lysobacterales; family Lysobacteraceae; genus Stenotrophomonas; species Stenotrophomonas sp. GD04145. Next base: position 33,246 of record NZ_JAODZG010000010.1, read on the forward strand.
CGTTCGAGAAGCAGCTGCGGGCATCTGCGCGCCCGCCGGCATCAATCGCCGCCGCCGTGCAGGGAGTCCACGCATGAGTACGCCGTCCACCGCGATCGAGGGTCTGGCCGCGCGTCCGGCACCGGCATTGAAGATCGTGCCGGCGCGGCATCCGCTGCAGGTGTTCGGCACGGTCCTGGCGCTGGCATTGATCCTGATCGGGCTGCAGTCGGTACTCGGCAATCCACGTTGGGGCTGGGGCACCTTCGCCGAGTGGTTCTTCGCCCGCCCGGTGCTGGAAGGGTTGGGTCGCACGCTGTTGCTGACCGCGCTCGGCACCGGCCTGGGCTTCGCGCTGGGCACGCTGCTGGCGCTGGCACGGGTATCCGGCTCGCCGTTGCTGTCGGCGGTATCGTGGGGCTACGTCTGGTTGTTCCGTTCGATTCCACTGCTGGTGCTGTTGCTGCTGCTGAACAATCTGGGCTATCTGTACAGCACGATCGAACTGGGCATTCCGTTCACCGGCATCAGCCTGTTCTCGTATCCCACCACCCAGCTGATCGGTGTGTTCACGGCTGCGGTGCTGGGCCTGACACTGAACCAGGCGGCGTTCTCGGCTGAGGTGATCCGCGGTGGCATCCTCTCGGTCGATCACGGCCAGTATGAAGCAGCGGCCGCGCTGGGCCTGCCGCGTGGCCGCCAGGTGCGGCGCATCATCCTGCCGCAGGCGATGCGCTCGATCCTGCCGGCCGCCTTCAACGATGTGATCGGCCTGGCCAAGAGCACGTCGGTGGTCTACGTGCTGGCGTTGCCGGAGCTGTTCTACACCGTGCAGGTGATCTACCGCCGCAACCTGGAGGTGGTGCCACTGCTGATGGTGGCCACGGTCTGGTACCTGGTGATCCTGACCGTGCTGTCGCTGCTGCAGCGGCGTGTGGAGCAGCGCTTCGCGCGTGGCCAGCTGCAGCGTGAGCGCAGCGTGTCGCGGGTATCCTCGCCCGCGCCGCGTGCGGCATCGCCGGTTGCGGTGCGGCCGCGCATCGCGGGCGCGGCCGAGGCCGGACAGGGAGCGCCGATATCGCTGCACGGTGTCGGCAAGGCGTTCGACGGGCAGCCGGTACTGGAGGACATCACCCTGGAACTGCGCGGCGGCAGCGTAACGGTGCTGATCGGCCCGTCCGGTGCCGGCAAGTCGACCCTGCTGCGGCTGATCAACCACCTGGAGCGCGCCGACACCGGCTTCGTCAGCGTCGGTGGCCAGCTGATCGGCTATCGCCGTGACGGCGACACCCTGTACGAGCTGCCGGAGCGCGAGATCCGCCGCCGTCGTGCCGAGGTGGGCATGGTGTTCCAGGGCTTCAACCTGTTCCCGCACCTGACCGCGCTGGAGAACATCATCGAGGCGCCGATGGCGGTGCGCGGTGTGCCGCGTACGCAGGCCGAACAGCAGGCGCGCGTGCTGCTGGAGCGCGTCGGTCTGGCGGACAGGGCCGATGCGTTCCCGCGCCAGCTGTCAGGTGGCCAGCAGCAGCGCATCGCCATCGCCCGTGCACTGGCCCTGCAGCCGAAGGTGCTGCTGTTCGATGAGCCGACGTCGGCGCTGGACCCGGAACTGGTGGCCGAAGTGCTCAGCGTGATCGAAGAGCTCGCCCGTTCCGGCACCACGCTGGTGATCGTCACCCACGAACTCGGCTTCGCCCGCCGCGTTGCCGACCACGTGGTGATGATGGACCAGGGCCGGGTGATCGAGCAGGGCACGCCCGAGGCCATATTCGAACACCCGCGCCAGCAGCGCACCGCCGATTTTCTCGCCAAGACCCTCTGATCCGGATGTGACCCCCATGAGTCCTGCAACGTCTCGTCGTCCCTCGCGCAGCACCCTGCTGGTCATCGCTGTGCTGGTCATCGGCATTGCCGGCATCGTCTATTCCCGTGCACGGCAGGGACCGGAGGCCGTGCCCGCAGCGACCAGCAGCCTGGCCGGTGCCGGCGCGCCAGCGCTGCGGGGGACCGTGGATCCGAAAGCGCAGGCGCTGGTTCCGGCGGACTTCCGCTTCGTGACGCCGGGCACGTTGACCGTCGCGACGCATCCCGGTCAGTTGCCGCTGGCCGACTATGGCGCCGACAGCAAGGAAGTGATCGGCATCGAGCCGGACATCGCACGGCTGGTGGCCGATGCGCTGGGCCTGAAGCTGGTGGTGGTGCCGGTCGCCTGGGCCGACTGGCCGCTGGGACTGGAGTCGGGCAAGTACGACGCAGTGCTGTCCAACGTAACCGTGACCGAAGAGCGCAAGAAGAAGTTCGACTTCTCCAGCTACCGTTATGACCTGCTCGGCATCTATACGCGCACCGACGGGCCCATCCAGAAGATCGAGAAGCCGGCCGATGTCGCTGGCCTGAAGGTGGTGGTCGGTGCCAGCACCAACCAGGACCAGATCCTGCGGCAGTGGGATGCACAGAACATCGCGGCCGGGCTGGAGCCGGTGCAATACCAGTACTTCGATGATTCGGTGGTCGGCCGCCTGGCCGTGATCACCGGCCGGGCCGATGTGTCGTTCGAACCCAACGCTACCGGCGCGTACTCCGCGCGCGATGGCAAGGTGCGGCGCGTTGGCCTGTTTCCGGGCGGTTGGCCGAACGCTGCTGCGATCTCGGTCACCACGCGGAAGGGCAGCGGCCTGGCCGATGCGGTGACCCAGGCGCTCAATACCCAGATCGGCAGCGGCACCTACGCACAGGCACTGGCGCGCTGGAACGTGACCGAGGAAGCCGTGCCGCAGTCGCAGACCAACCCGCCGGGCTTGCCGGATCTCTGAGGCCGGGCGTGCCCCGGCACCAAGCCGGCTTCCTTAGAACCGAGCCATGCTCAGCTGCTCTACCAGCGCGCCTCCAGCGTCCTGAACGGCTTCGCCAACCGTACACCCTCGGCATCGAAGTCGGAAACGCTACGGCCGTCCACGCGCACCTGCTTCGGTGCCGTGCGCGCGGGCCACCAGACCTTGACGGCCGTGGCGCTGCGCAGCCCTTCGCCGAGCGTCACGGTCAGCGTACCGTCGCGTTGCTGTGCCTGCATCCGCAGCGTGCCGTACGCCGTCGGCAGGCGCTCCACCGCAAGGCCATCGCCGGCCAGCCAGGAGGGCGGCGTGCCCGGCAGCAGTGACAGGGCATCGTCGTCCTCGCGCATCAGCATCCCGAACAGGGTGCGGCCGTATTCGGCACCGATCCAGGTGTGCGGCATGTCGCCCAGGTAGCGCGGAAAACGCAGCCGTGAGTGCACGACTTCGGCCAGCACCTGCCATTGCAGCGGGCGACGGTCGCGCAGCAGGCCCTGCAGCAGTTCGTCGGCCGCTGCGGGCTGGCCCAGATGCACATAGCTCAGGACGTTGCGGATTTCATAAGGGGTGTACGCATACAGCGCACCGGGCTGGTTGCGCTTGCGGACGTCGTCAAGATAGCGGGCAAAGGTGGTGCGCAGCGCATCAGCCGGCAGCACGCTCTGCGCACCGGTGGGATCCAGCGCGATGGAGACGCCGGTCGGGTCGCCATCGCCAAGATCGGCGGAGGAGGGAATGAAATCGATGCCCTTCCACGCCATCGTCGCGCGGATCGAAGCGTGCAGCGCGTCATACAGCGCCTTGTACTGCCCGCGTGCCCAGGTGGCGGTGGCGTGGTCGCCGAGTGATTCAGCCAGCCATGCGCCGTCATGCCAGCCCTTCAGGCCCCAGTAGTCGTCCCAGTAGCTGTGGGTGGGAGAGGGATAGCCCTCGTGGCTGATCGACGGTGCCAGGATGCCGGCAAAGCGTTCCGGCGCCGGTTGATCGGCCTTGTAACCGGGTACCAGCGTGCGCTCACGCAGTTCCTGCAGGAAGCGCAGCGCGGCCTTCACTTTCGGCAGGTACGCACGCACGGACTCGGGGCCACCGTCGAGGCGCGCGACATCGGCCACCAACGCGACGTACTGGCCCTGGCTGTCGTACTCGATGTCCGATCCGAAGCCGGTGTTGACGCTGCCATCGTCATTGAGGATCGGCGACACCAGCCCGTTGGCATGTACCCCGTGTTCGCTGTACCACGCCAGGTAGTCGCGCGCGACCTTGGCTTCGCCCATCCGCAGCAGCACCGCCGAGGTGGCCATGCCGTCTCGGATGAAGGAGCGGTTGTAGTTGCGTGGGCCGGGTTGCATGGCCGGGCCGGTCTGGTTGATCAGCATGTACGCGGCCTGGGCACGCAGCATGTCGACCAGCGACGGATCGGGCAGGCGCAGGCCGACCTGGCCCAATCGTGCCTGCCAGTCCGCGGAGGCTTCGGCGGCCAGCGTCTCGAAGCCGGCATCGGCATCGCCTGGCAGGCGCGCGAGGTCCAGTGCCGGTGGCTCCGGAAGTACACCCTTGGCGTCGGCCGCCGCCGTACCCAGCGGGAAGGCGACGACCACGGATTGGCTGGCGCCGGGCGCCAGTGTGATCCGGTAGTCCAGCGCCGCCGCCGCCAGCCCACGCGCATCGGTGACCTGGCGTGCGCCGGGCAACCGGCCCGAAGCGATGGCGGAGGTGATCTCGGTTTCGCCGTTCGGGCCGAACGGTGCCGCGCCGGAGGCGCTGACCGCCGACAGCGAGTGCAGCAGGGTATGACCATTGACGCGCACGCTCTGGCCGTCGATGGCCACGTCGCGGATCGGCGACAGGCCACCGTTCTGCCACGGCGGGTTCATCTGCATCGGCCGCACCACCAGACTCAGCGTGCCCTCGACCGGCGTGGTACCGGTATTGCGCAGTCGATGCCGGAGGAAGGTGACGGGCTGGCCGTCGCGCTCGATCGCGAACGCTTCGCTGCGCAGTTCCAGACCGGGCTGCGGCGACCAGGTGGCCGAGGGCATCGGCTTCCAGCCGTCGCGCAGGGCATGCTGCACGGTCTGTTCCGCGGCACCGGCGGCACGCCCATCGGCATTGCGCCAGATCGGCTGCACCAGCGGCGCGCCCTTGAATGCCTCGATATTGCCGTATTCGTCGAAGATCGATTTCTGCCGTCCGGCATGCACACCCACCGCGGTCCAGTACGTCTGCTGCATCTGCAACGACGCCGGGAACAAGCCACGCTGCGCGCCGCTGGCGGCGATCTGGTACTGCTTCATCGGCGTCATCACGGCCTTCGGGCCGAGCAGGCGCAGGCGCGTGACCTGTGGCGAGGGCCCGTCGACGATGAGCCGCAGGGCACGCACATCGTGCACCGTATCGCTGGCCAACCAACTCTGGGCATGGCTGGCGGCGTGCGTGTCCTGCGCCAGCGGCTGCCAGCGCCCCTGCGCATCCTGGGCCTGCAGGCGTGCGGCGCCACGCTGGCCCGCCCACTCCACCGCCAGGCCGGTGCCCGGCTGAGCGCGCGGCAGGGTGATTTCAAGCACATGGCTGCCCTTGCCATCGGTAGGGAGGGCGACGCCGCTACCGCCTTGCCACAACGCGGCTGCCTGTGCGCTGTCGAGTCCGTGCACGCGTGCACTGAGCGTGGCGTCCAAGGGTTCCATCTCGAAGATGGAGACCCCCCAGTCCGACGTGCGCTGGGGACTGGCCAGCCTCAGATAGCGCGCCTGGCGCGGTTCGAAGTACAGCGTCTCCACATCGCCCAGCGAGTCGGCCATGGTGTAGGCGGTCTGCCACTGCCGGCCGTCCATCGAGGTCTGCAGCGTGTAGCCCTCGGGATTGGAGACATCCCAGGTCAGGCGCGCGCCCCCGAGCAGGGCAGGCGCGCCCAGATCGATCTGGAACCAGTGTCCGGGGCTGAAGGCGCCGCCGGTGACCGTCTTCGGGTCGTTGTCGATCAGATGACCGATGGCCATCGCCGGGACCTGCTGTGATGAGCTGCTGGCCTGCCACTGGCTGCGCGGTGGCAGTGTCTGCGCCTGCGCGGCGGGGGCCATCACGGCCAGCGGCAGCAGAGCGCGCGCGACGTAGCGCAGGCAGGCCCAGGAGGGGCGGAAGCGATCAGCACGCAGCGTCATGTCGACAGCCTTGGAGGTTCGGCCAGGATCGGGCAGGCGCTACGCTAGCAGGGGGTGTAATCGTTTACATGACGCGCTGCAATAGGGGCGGCACCGGCAGCGCCATGGTGCGCTGCATCCCGAATGCGGCAAGGGCCTGATCGGTGCCTCCCTGGAAGCCACCCCCCCGTCCGGCGACACGATTGCACGTTCCGGCGTGCAGAACTGCGCAAGTGTCGGTCGGCGCTTCAGCCGTGGATGATCGCGGCGGCCGGCCAGGACGTAGTGCCTTCGCTGGCACTGCGGCCGGACCTCGCCGAAAGGAAAGCGGTCCAGGGCTGCACATCGGCGGATGATGCCCTGGCGCTGGACGTTCTCGATGGAATCACGGCGTCCTGCGCATTCCGTGCCGTCAGGTGGGTTTCCACAATGACACGCAGCGATGCATCGCTCGCATCGGCATCGTGTCCCCCGTCATTCAAGGAATCACACCCATGAGCAGTGCTCAAACCCCCATCGGATCTGGATTCGGCGCACACAGCACCGCGCACGAGGTACTGGCCGGGCAGGATCTGTCCGGCAGTACGGCCGTGGTCACCGGCGGCCATTCCGGCCTGGGGCTGGAGACCACGCGCGCGTTGGCTGGCGCAGGTGCCCACGTCATTGTCGGCGCACGCGATGTGGATGCGGCGCGGCAGGCGCTGCTGGGCCTGGACCGTGTCGAGGCACGCTCGCTTGATCTGACCGATCTTGCCAGTGTCCGCCGCTTTGCCGAGGACATCGTTGCGTCAGGCCGGCGAGTCCGCTACGTGATCAACAGTGCTGGCGTGATGGCGTGCCCGCAGACGCGTGTTGGCCCGGGTGCCGAGCTGCAGTTCGCGACAAACCACCTGGGGCATTTCGCACTGGTGAATCTGCTTTGGCCAGCCATTGCTGATGGCGGCAGGGTCGTTTCGGTATCGTCCGCAGGGCATCATTTCTCGCCCATCCGTTGGGACGATATCAACTTCCTGCAGGGCTACGACAAATGGCAGGCCTATGGGCAATCAAAGACCGCCAATGTGCTGTTTGCGGTGCATCTGGACCTGCTTGGCCGGGAACGGGGAATCCACGCGTTCGCCCTGCATCCGGGGGCCATCATCACGCCGCTGCAGCGCCACGTCCCGCGCGAGGAGATGATCGCATTGGGCTGGATGAGGGAGGATGGCGCGCCGGCCAACCCCGATGCGCTGAAGACGCCGCAACAGGGTGCCGCGACACAGGTCTGGGCAGCGACATCGCCCCTGCTGGAAGGCAAGGGCGGACGCTACTGCGAGGACTGCGACGTTGCCGTGCTGGCTTCCGATGATCCGCAGGCGTTGTCCGGCGTGAAGCCGTACGCGATCGATCGTGTGCAGGCGCAACGGCTCTGGGAGCTGTCGGCCAGGCTTACCGGCATCGACATGATCAGCCGCTAGGCAGCCGGTGCCGTGCCCCGCAGGAGTGCCGGGCGCGGTAGGCGGTGGGTGTCTGCTTCATGGTGCGTTTGAAGGCACTGCTGAAGGCGCTGTCGGACTCATATCCAAGACGCTCGGCGATCACCGAGATCGTCAACTGCCCGTCCCGCAGCCACCGCGATGCGAGGTGCATGCGCCAGCGCGTCACGTATTCCAGGGGTGACAGTCCACAGACCTGCTTGAAGCGCAAAGCGAAGCTGGATCGTGACGTGCCCGCGAGGGCGGATAGCTCGCTTACCGTCCACCGGCGCGCAGGATGGGCATGGATGGCATGCATCACCGGCGCGAGGCGAGGCTCGGACAACGCGGCCAGCCATCCGGGGCACTCGGGCGGAGCTTGGCTCAGATGGATGCGCAGCGCCTGTACCAGCATCATGTGTCCCAGATGCTGGGTCATGGCGGCCGTACCCGGGGAGGGGGATGACAGTTCCCGGGCAATACGCTGCAGCGCCCAGTGCAACACCGCCGCCTGCTCGGAATCGCCGCGGATGACGAGGGCAGGCGGCAGGCTGCCGAGCAGGAGATCGGCAGCCTCACCGAAACTGAAGCGGCTGCCGAGCAACTGCAGGTCCTGGCCATCGCCGCACTGTGCGACACCCTCCACCGCGTCGCGATAGAGATCGTCCGCGTCCCGCACAGGCAGCCCAAGGTCACTGGCCAGCACGAACCGGCGTCCCCGCGACAGCAGCACGCAGTCACCCTGCTGCAATCGTATCGGCGTGTCCATGCCGTCCACCCGCAGCCAGCACGCGCCGTGCAGCACGGCATTGAACTTCAGTGCATCCAGCGGGGAGAAACGCAGCGCCCACGCGCCACCGGCCCTGAGCCCGCCGAAGTACAGCGGTTGGTTGGCCAACGTGGAAAGAATGTCCGACAGAGGATCCATGCGCGCGATACCGTTGCCAGGCAAGCTCAGCGCAGCGCCACCTGTTCCCACCAGCGCGTGCCTGCCTGCGGCGCCTGCATGTCCAGCGCCTCGCCCATCATCGGCGTGGCGATCGGCACATCGTGCGCGGCTGCCAGCGCGGTGATGCGCTCGAAGGGCTGTTGCCAGTCGTGCAGGGCCAGGTCGAAGGTGCCGTTGTGGATCGGCAGCAGCCACTTGCCGCGCAGGTCCAGGTGGGCCTGCAGCGTCTGCTCCGGCTGCATGTGCACGAATGCCCAGCGCGGATCGTATGCGCCGGTTTCGATCATGGTCAGATCGAACGGGCCGTACTTCTCGCCGATGGCCTTGAAGCCATCGAAGTAGCCGGTGTCACCACTGAAGAAGATGCGGAAGTCGCCGTCCTGGATGACCCACGAGGCCCACAGGCTGCGGTCGCTGTCGCCCAGGCCGCGGCCGGAGAAGTGCTGGCCGGGTGTGGCGGTCAGGCGCAGGCCATCGGCTTCGGTCGATTGCCACCAGTCCAGCTGTTCGACCTTGTCCGCGTCCACGCCCCAGGCGATCAACTGATCACCCACACCCAGCGGCGCGATGAAGCGCGTGGTCTTGCCCGCCAGCTGCATCACCGCAGCGTGATCCAGGTGGTCGTAATGGTTGTGCGAGAGGATCACGCCGGCGATCGGCGGCAGCTGTTCGATGCTGATCGGCGGGGCGTGGAAGCGCGCAGGGCCCATCCACTGCACCGGTGACGCCCGTTCGGAGAAGACCGGGTCGGTCAGCCAATACTGGCCGCGCAGCTTCAGCAGGATCGTCGAATGCCCCAGCCGGAACAGGCTGCGATCCGGCGCGGCTTCCAGCGCGGCACGATCCAGCGCCTGCACCGGAATGGCGCCCGCGGGTACGGTCCCCTTCGGCTTGTTGAACAGGAACGTCCACCAGATCTCCAGCCCGTTGCGCAGGCCCATCGCCGGCCGCGGCAGTACGTTGTGGAACTTGCCCTCGCGGTACTGCGGGGAGTCGGGGAAGTCGGGGAGGGACCAGGACTTGCAGAAGGTGTAGGCGGTCACGGCGAGGATTCCAAGCAGGAGGACAAGGAGCAGGCGCTTCATGGGTGACGTCCGCAGGGTACACTGCACAGTGTAGTTTCCTGCTGCGGAAAAGTATACTCATCGGTGTAAAATGGGGGTATCCGTTCAGTTATCTGGTGTCGCCATGTCCCGTCCGCCGCAGCGCCTGACCGACCGCAAACGCGAGGCCATCGTGCGCGCGGCGGTGGAGGAATTCCGCACGGCCGGCTATGAAGCCACCAGCATGGACCGGATCGCGGCAGCGGCCGGTGTATCCAAACGCACGGTCTACAACCACTTCCCCAGCAAGGAAGAATTGTTCTCGCTGATTCTGGAGGAACTCTGGGAACGCAGCATGGCCGGCGTCGAGCTGCCCTACCGTGCGGAGCAGCCACTGGAGCCGCAGCTGCTCGCGTTGCTGGAGCAGAAGCTGGAACTGCTGGGTGATGCCAATTTCATCGACCTGGCCCGCGTTGCCATGGCGGAGATCATCCATTCACCCGAACGTGCGCAGGCAATCGTCTGTCGCATGGGCGAGAAGGAGAGTGGGGAAAGCGCCTGGATCCGTGCAGCGATCGCCGATGGCCGGCTGCGTGCGGTCGATCCCGAATTCGCCGCCCATCAGCTGCATGGACTGGTGAAGAGTTTCGCCTTCTGGCCGCAGGTAACGATGGGGCAGGCGCCGCTGGGGGCCGACGAGCGCGCGCGGGTGGCGGCATCGGCGGTCGCCATGTTCCTGGGCCACTACGCGCGCTGACGCCATGGCAACCGCGTCGGCATGGCTCGCCCGGCCCGCAAGCACAGTGCTGTGACGGACATGTCTGTGCCGTCGATGCGCCATCTGCGATAGTGACGTCGGGTATCAATGCACGATTGCTTCCATGTCATCCGCTTCGGCGCGCCATATCGGCGAAGTCCTGCAACAGTCCTATGGCATCACCACCGCCGCCGTGGTGCCTCGCCCGGTTGGCGCAGACGCCAATGCCAGCGTTTACCGCATCGACGCGCGACGCGGTCAGTGGTGGTTGAAATGCCGCACCTACCAGGTGCAACCGGCGGTCTGGGACACGCTGCATTGGCTGCGGGGCACCCTGGGCATCGAGGAGATCGTGGCGCCCTGGCCGGCATTGACCGGCGGCGCGTCGGTCCAGCGCTGGGGCCTGCAGTTCACGCTGTTTCCCTACATCGAGGGCCAGTCCGGTTTCGAGGCGCCGCTCAGCCATGCGCAGTGGCTGCGCCTGGGCAACGTGCTGCGCCGGCTGCATGACGCTGAGGTGCCCGAATCGCTGCAACGCGCGCTGCCGACCCTGCGCCTTGAAGCGGATGCGTTGACCACCGTTGGGCGCTGGCTGCAGCCGGGCGATGCCTTGCCGGTCGCGCAGGATCGGTTGGGCAGCGCGTTCCTGGCCGTCTGGGAGCTGCGCCGCGAACGCATTGCCGAGGTCCACCGCCGCGCGTCGGAACTGCACGATGAACTGCGCGACGAACGGCCGCCGCTGCGGTTGTGCCATACCGACCTGCATGCGGGAAACCTGCTGATGGGTAACGAGGGCAACCTTCACCTGATTGATTGGGATGGCCTGTCCCTGGCGCCGCGCGAGCGGGATCTGATGTTCCCCGGCGCGGCGGTGGGTGGACGCTGGGGGCGCGAACGTCCGCTCGGTTTCGTGGAAGGGTATGGCCCGGACCTGGGGGACCCACGCTGGATCGCCTGGTACCGGCATTGGCGGATCCTGCAGGACCTGATCGAGTTCGAACAGGTGCTGCTGGGGGGCGACGCGCTGGAGCGCTCGCCGCAGCTGCGCCGTCAGTCGCTGCACTACCTGGGCGAACAGTTCGCGCCGGGCAATGTGTTCGACGCAGCCGAACGCGCGTATCGCGCGCTGGACGCGTCGCCGCTGCAGCGTTGACGGTGGATCATTCGGCGGGCTTGGCCGCCGCTGACGCCGCCGCCGTCGCCGCCCGCCGCGACAGCACGGCCTCGCGGTGGGCGATGTAAGCGTTGGCGGCCAGAATGATGCCCGCACCGACGATGGTCCAGCGGTCCACGGTCTCGTTGAACAGCAGCCACCCGCACAGGGTCACCAGCGGCAGCTGCAGGAAGCTGATCGGCGTCAGCGCCGACACTTCTCCCAGGCGCAGCGCGCGCGTCCACAGCAGCTGGCCGACCGTGCCCATCACGCCGGTGACCAGCAGCCACAGCCAGGCCACGCCACTGGGCCAGACCCAGACAAACACTGCCGGAACCAGCGAAAGCGGCACCCAGAAGACGTAGGTATAGAGCACTACGGTATCGGCGCTGTCCACGCGGGTGAGCTGCTTGATCTGGATGGCCACCAGTGAACTCAGCACCGCAGCGGCGACGGCGACCAGGCTGCCAGCGGTGAAGCCGGTGGTGCCCGGCCGCACGATCACCAGCACACCGATGAAACCGACCACCACTGCGGCCCAGCGGCGCACACGCACGGTTTCGCCCAACCACAGCACGGCGGCGATGGTGACGAACAATGGTGTGGAGTACGAGAGCGATACCGCCTGCGCCAGTGGCAGATGGCCCAACGCCCAGAACGCACACAGCATCGAACCCAGGCCGATCGCGCTACGCACGAAATAGCGTGGCAGCTGCTGGGTCTTCAGCGGCGCATGGCCCGGCCGCAGCAGCATCGGCAGCAGTGCCAGCAGGCCGAACGCGTTGCGGAAGAAGGCGACCTCCTGGGTCGGTACGTAACGGGTGGCGTAACGGATCGCCACCGCCATCATGCCGAACGCCAGGGTGCTGCCGAGCATCAGCAGCGCCGCCCGCATCGGGGTGGCGCCGGTGGAAAGGGCGGGGGTGTTCACCACTGTGCGCCGAGCAGGCGGGGCTCCGGTTCGATTGGCACGCCGAATTTCTCCAGCACCGACGCGGAAATGCGCCGCGCCAGCGCAAGCAGCTCGGCCCCGGTGGCGTTGCCATGGTTGACCAGGACCAGCGCATGGCTGGCAGCAACGCCTGCATCGCCCTCACGGAAGCCCTTCCAGCCGCAGGCCTCGATCATCCACGCTGCGGAGACCTTGCGCCGGTCCTCACAATCGGCCGGGAACACCGGCAGGTCCGGGAAATGCTGCAGCAGCACGTCGACCTGCTCCAGGGGCAGGACCGGATTCTTGAAGAAACTGCCGGCATTGCCCAGCACCTCCGGATCGGGCAGCTTGCGGCGGCGGATCGCGATGACTGCGTTGGCCACGTCCACGGCACTGGGCAGCTCCACGCCCTGCGCCTGCAGTTCTTCGCGGATGCCGGCATAGTCCATGCGCAGGTCGTGCAGCAAGGGCAGCTTCAGCTCGATGGCGGTGATCAGGTAGCGGTCTGCCTGCTGCTTGAACACGCTGTCGCGGTAGGCGAAGCCACACTGTTCGTTGTCCAGCCGCACCCAGGCCTGCTCGCGGCAGTCCCAGGCTTCCACTGCCTGGATGAACTCGCCGACCTGTGCGCCATAGGCGCCGATGTTCTGGATCGGCGCTGCACCGGCCGTGCCTGGAATCAGGGCCAGGTTCTCCAACCCGGACAGGCCTTCCTGCAGCGACCACATCACCAGGCCGTGCCAGGGCACGCCGGCACCGGCGCGGATCACCGCATGATCGGCGCGATGCTCCAGGAAACTGATGTCGCGGTTGCCGAACACCAGCACGGTGCCAGGCAGATCGTCGGCGATCAGCACATTGCTGCCGCTGCCCAGTACCAGCAGCGGTCCGCCGGAAACCTCCGGTAGCGCCAGCACTTCCGGCAGCAGCGATGCGTCATGCAGCTCCAGCAGCTGCGCGGCATTGGCACGCACGTGGAAGGTGTTCAGCGCCTGCAGCGGCGCGTTCCGGGTCAGTGTCCAGCGCAGCGGCGCGGCGGTGTCGAGTCCATCCATGGGGGCGCTCACAGCGGCGCCACCGCGCCACGGCTGGGCGCTTCGCGGCGGCGGCGGATCGCCTCCACGCATTCCGATACCAGCGCCGGCCCGCGGAAGATCAGGCCGCTGTAGCACTGCACCAGCGAGGCGCCCGCCGCCATCTTGGCCACTGCGTCGGCGCCGGACAGGATGCCGCCGACACCGACCAGCGGCACCGACTCGGGCAGGCGCGAGCGCAGCCGCCGCAGGACCAGGGTGGACTGTTCCAGGACCGGGGCACCGGACAGACCGCCGGCTTCGTTCGCCAGCGGATCGCCGGCCACCTTGCTGTGGTCGATCGTGGTGTTGGTCGCGATCACGCCGTCCACCTGCAGCTCGCCGAGCACGCGCGCAGCAGCGTCGATGTCGCGCTCGCTGAGGTCAGGCGCCACCTTCACCAGCATCGGTACGCGCCGGCCGTGCCGCGCGGCCAGGTCTTCCTGGCGGTCACGCAGCTGGCTGACCAGCTGGCGCAGTGCGGTTTCCTCCTGCAGCTCGCGCAGGCCGGCGGTGTTGGGCGAGGAGATGTTGACGGTGATGTAGTCAGCCAGCGGGTACACCTTGTCGAGGCAGGCCACATAGTCGTCGACGGCCTGCTCGTTGGGGGTGTCCTTGTTCTTGCCGATGTTGATGCCGAGCAGGCCGCGACGGTTGCGCGCGCGCTCGACATTGCGCACCAGTGCATCCACGCCGGCGTTGTTGAAGCCCATGCGATTGATGATGGCGTTGTGCGCCGGCAGCCGGAACAGCCGCGGCGTCGGGTTGCCCGCCTGTGGCCGCGGCGTGATCGTGCCGATCTCGACGAAGCCGAAACCCAGCGCGAACAGCGCATCGATGTGCTCGCCATTCTTGTCCAGGCCGGCCGCCAGGCCGACCGGATTGGGGAATGTCAGCCCGAACACGGTGCTCGGCAGCGGCGCGATGCGTGCGGCCAGCAGCGGCGTGGTGCCGGTGCGGTAGGCCACGTCCAATGCGGACAGGCCGAGGCCGTGGGCGCGCTCGGCGTCGAGCGAGAACAGGAAGGGGCGGGCAAGCGAATACATGCGTCGGTTCAGTCCAGCGTGCCGAGGAAGGCTCGGGTTCGATATTCAAAGGCGACCTGGCCGTTGACCGCGTGGGCCGCGAACAGATCCTGCAGTGCCGCCAGCATCGGCGCATGGCGCGGATGCCCGGGCTGTGGCGCATAGGAGGACGACAGCAGGCGGCCGCGCAGGGCGTCCAGATCCAGATGCTGCACGTTCGGCAGTTCCACCTGGCCGCGCAACCCGGCACCAAACCATGCCTGCATCGTGGCGTCATCCTGGTAGCGTTCGGCCACGGCGGAATAGTCCGTGCCGTAATCGAGCAGCAGCTGCTCATAGCCGACCAGGAACGGGCTGGCATCGAGCAGGCGTGAGTTCCAGTAGATCAGCGCCAGTCCGCCGGGGCGGAGGATGCGCTGCCATTCAACACGGACGGCGTCGGTGTCGAACCAGTGGAAGGCCTGCGCGGCACTGACCAGATCGACGCTGTGCTCTGCCAGGCCGGTGGCCTCGGCACGCCCATCGACGGCCTGGAACAACGGATATGCAGCCAGCCAGCCTTCGGCGGCGGCGCGCATGGCGGCGTTGGGTTCGACCGCGACCACAGGATGGCCGGTGTCGAGGAACAGACGGCTGGAGATGCCGGTACCGGCGCCGATGTCGGCCACCCGTGCATCGTGGTCGACGCCCATCGGTCCATGCAGCCATTCCATCAACGCCGGCGGGTAGTCAGGCCGATAACGGACATAATCGGCGACGCGGCTGCTGAAGCGTTCGGTGCTGTCGGAGGAGGTCATGGCGGTCAGTTCGACAGTGCGGCGAGCCAGGCCAGGCCACCGAAGAAGAGGATGAAGGCCAGGACTGCCGCCAGGGCGGCTGCCACCATCACCCAGCCCAGCACCAGCCCGGTGACGGCCAGGCCATCGCCTTCGAGTTCATGCGGGCGGCGGCGGATCTCGGCGCGGGCCATGTGGCCGGTGACGATGGCGACGATGCTGGCCACGAAGGGCAGGACAGTCCAGGCGGCAATGCCCATGACCAGGCTGACCACGGCCAGGGCGCTTGTCTGTCGGGGTGCCACGCTCATCGGGTCCTCCTTGCAGTACGCACATGATAGTGCCTCCGTCCGGGCAATCCCATGGGCAGTGCCCGGCCCGAGCGGTTCAGCCCATCAGTACCTGGCCACCATCGACGTTCAGCACGTGACCGGTGATCCAGCGCGCCAGCGGCGAGCACAGGAACAGCGCGGCATCGGCAATCTCGCGTGGCTGGCCGAAGCGGCCGAACGGAATTCTTGCCAGGGTGCCGTGATACAGCGCCGGGTCGCTGGTTTTGCGCCGGTCCCACAGACCGTCGGCAAACTCGATGGAGCCCGGGGCGATCGCGTTGACCCGGATCCGGTCCGGCGCCAGTGCCAGCGCCTGCGACGTGGTGTAGTGCGAAAGAGCGGCCTTGGCAGCCGCATAGGGAGCGCCCCCCGGCCGGGGTTGCTGCGCGGCGATCGAGGAGAGATTGAGGATGCAGGCGTCGCTCGATTCGCGCAGCCAGGGCAGGGCGAGCCGCGAGGCCCGCACCGCGGCCATCAGGTCGACCTGCAGGCTGGCGGCCCAGCCGTCTTCATCGTCGGCCATGCCGTAACTGGTGGCATTGTTGACCAGCACGTCGATGCCGCCCAGGGACGCTGCGGCCGCATACAGCCAGGCGTCGATCTGGCCGGGGTCGGCCAGGTCGGCGGCAAAGGCGTGCAGTGATGCCCCCTGGGCCGCTGCGTCGGCCAGCAGGGCGTCGAGCCCCGCCTGTCCTCGTGCGCAGACCGAGACATGGGCGCCGGCCGCAGCGAAGGCCAGGGCCATCTCACGGCCGATGCCCTTGCTGCCACCGGCAACCAGCACCCGGCGGCCGCTGAAGTCGAGGATTGGAGCCCCCGCCGGGGCCCCACCCTCGGCGCCGTCCGTGCCGGGATGCATCACAGGTCGAACTTGATGCCCTGGGCCAGCGGCAGCGAATCGGAGTAGTTGATGGTGTTGGTCTGCCGGCGCATGTAGACCTTCCATGCGTCCGAGCCCGACTCGCGGCCACCACCGGTGTCCTTCTCGCCACCGAACGCGCCACCGATCTCCGCACCGGAGGTACCGATGTTGATGTTGGCGATGCCGCAATCCGAGCCCGCGGCCGACAGGAAGCGTTCGGCGGTCTTCAGATTCTGGGTGAAGATCGACGAGGACAGGCCCTGCGGCACCCCGTTCTGCATGTCGATGGCTTCGTCGATGCTGTCGTAGGGCATCACGTACAGGATTGGCGCGAAGGTCTCGTGCTGGACCACGGCATCACTGTTCTTCAGGCCGCTGACAATGGCCGGCAGCACGAAGTTGCCGGCGCGGTCGATGCGGGTGCCGCCGGTCTCGATGGTGCCGCCGGCGGCCTTGGCCTGGGCAATGGCGTCGAGGAACTGCTGCACGGCACCTTCGCTGTTCAGCGGACCCATCAGGTTGGCGGCATCGGTCGGGTCGCCGATCTTGCCTTCCACCTGCTTGTACGCCTTGACCAGCGTGGCCAGCACGTCGGCGTAGATCGAGCGGTGCACGATCAGGCGGCGGGTGGTGGTGCAGCGCTGGCCGGCCGTACCGACGGCGCCGAACACGATCCCCGGCACAGCCAGCTTCAGGTCGGCGGTTTCGTCGAGGATGATGGCATTGTTGCCACCCAGTTCCAGCAGGCAGCGGCCCAGGCGGCGCGCCACCTTTTCATTGACGGTGCGGCCGACCTGGGTGGAGCCGGTGAAGCTGATCAGCGGCACGCGACGATCATCAACCAGCTTTTCCGACAGTGCGGTGCCGGCATCGTTGACCAGGTAGAAGATGTCCGGGAAGCCGGCTTCGCGCAGCGCGTCGTTGCAGATCTTCATCGAGGCGATGGCGGTCAGCGGCGTCTTGTTGGACGGCTTCCAGATGCACACGTCGCCGCAGATCGCCGCCAGGAATGCATTCCAGCTCCACACCGCGACCGGGAAGTTGAAGGCCGAAATGATGCCGACCAGGCCCAGCGGGTGGTACTGCTCGTACATGCGGTGGCCGGGGCGCTCCGAGTGCATCGTGTAGCCATACAGCATGCGGCTCTGGCCGACGGCGAAGTCGGCGATGTCGATCATCTCCTGCACCTCGCCATCGCCTTCCGGCTTGCTCTTGCCCATCTCCAGGGCAACCAGCGAGCCCAGCGCGTCCTTGTGCCTGCGCAGCGCCTCGCCGCACAGGCGCACGGCTTCGCCACGGCGCGGGGCAGGGGTGGTGCGCCACTGCTTGAACGCTTCCTGGGCGCGGGCGATCACCGTTTCGTATTCAGTCTCGGTGGTCGCACGCACCTGTGCGATCGGCTCGCCCGTGGTCGGGTTGACCGGGGTGATCAGCTCACCGCTGGCAGCGCTCGACCACTCCCCGTTGCCCAGGTACGTGCCAGCGTTGATCGCGTCCAGGCCAAGGGACTTGAGCAGCTCGGAAGACATGCAGACTCCTGTGTTTCGTTACGTTGTTTGGCGTCATCGCGGGCGGGTGGGGGGCGATGAACAGAACCGCCGATGGTAGCAGAGGGCGATGAGCGGCCTTGGTGCAGTGCAGGGTGCCAGGCCTGGCGGACGTGCTGGGACGGGACGTCCCGGCGGCGCCAATCGGGTTGATCCTTCGGGGCGTGATGGGATGATTCCGTGCATCAAACGTCAATTTCTGGACGCTGTCGGACGCAGTGAGAATCATTTTGACGCATTTTGAAATATTAAAAAATAGGAATAGTTCTAATGACTTAGGGGGGGGCGGGCGGGTGAATGGGCGCACGACGGGCTGCCGCTTCCTACCAATTGCCTTTCACATCATTCACAATCACGTTCGACTTATTGACGCAATTCCGTCTGTTCGCACCGGCTTGGGGAGGCTTGGTATGCGACAGCCATCACATTGTAGTGCTGGATCGGAAAACAGCTTGGAGAAGTGCAGTGCTACATGGATCGGTAGATGACCTCCCCGCAGAGCGTGCCGACGCCGGCCGCCGCCGGGTCGAAGCCCGGGCGGCCCTGGAACTGGGGCTTCGCCTCGGAGACCTGTTGCTCCTGCCCGGCATGGCTGCCTTGGCCCACGTCGTGTGCTACGGGACGGCGGCGCCCAATCAGTCCCAGCGCATCGTCTTCGGTGCGGTGATTCTCAGCGCCATCGTCTGCTTCTCCATCGCACCGGTCTACCGCAACTGGCGCCTGCGTGGCCTGCTGGCCGACCTCTGGCTGCTGCTGCTGGCCTGGTCCGGAAGCTTCGCCCTGTTCTCCCTGTATGCCGTGCTGGTGGGGCTGGCCGATGCCGTTCCGTCGCGCTGGCTGGTGGGCTGGTACATCGGCGGTCTGGCCTCGATGGTCGGCCTGCGCGTACTGCTGCGTGTCCAGCTGCATCGGTTGCGTTCGCGGGGACTGGATCACGAGCGGATCCTGCTGGTCGGCCTCCGGGCGCCGGCGCTCAGGCTGCATCGCCTGCTGCGCGGCAAGCCGGAGATGGGCAAGGAAGTGATCGGCTACTTCACCAGCAAGGGCGACATTGCCACCCGGCGTGGCGGCGATGCCCCGCAGCGCCTGGGCGCACTGGATGATGTGCCGCGCTACCTGGATGCGCACCGGGGGGAGTTCGACCAGGTCTGGGTGTCCCTGCCGCTGGGAGATACCGCGCCCATCCGTGACATGCTCAAGCAGATCGAGCGGTTCCCGGTGCCGATCCGCCTGATTCCCGATACCACGGGCCTGGGAGCACTGAACCCGGGCGTGCACCAGGTGGGCGATGTGCCGATGATCGGCGTGCGCCAGGGCCTGGTGGACCACAATTTCCGCCTGTTCAAGCGCATCGAGGACATCCTCGTGGCCGGCGTGGCGGTCATCCTGCTGGCGCCGCTGTTCGTGGTGCTGGCGATCGGCGTGAAGCTCAGTTCACCTGGCCCGATCCTGTTCCGCCAGCGCCGCCACGGCCTGGGCGGGAAGGAGTTCTGGATGCTGAAGTTCCGCTCCATGCGCGTGCATGAGGAAGGGACGGGGCAGATCACGCAGGCGACCCGGGGCGACCCGCGGGTGACCCGGTTCGGTGCCCTCCTGCGGCGCAGCAGCCTGGACGAGCTGCCCCAGTTCTTCAACGTGCTGGGCGGCAGCATGTCGGTGGTGGGCCCGCGTCCGCATGCGATCCAGCACAACAATCACTATGAACGGGTGATCGAACGCTACATGCACCGGCATTACGTCAAGCCGGGCATCACCGGCTGGGCGCAGGTGCACGGGCTGCGGGGCGAGACGCCGGAACTTCGGTCGATGAAGAAGCGCGTGCAGTACGACATCGACTACATCCGTCGCTGGAGCCCGACCCTCGATGTTCGGATCATTGCCTTGACGGCGCTGAAGGTTCTCGGGCAGAAGTCGGCTTATTGAGCCTGCAGAACTGCGAACTGCGACGTAATTCCATGAGTTGCATGGCTATTTTCTCGCCAGCAGCGGCGCTGTAAGGTAATCTGTGCAGCTGTCAGCGCTCCGCCCGTTTCGCGGCGGGGCCTGCATGGAATGCCACAGGATCCAGGTCAGTGTTCAATAACGTACTTTTTGTTTGCGTCGGCAATATCTGCCGCAGTCCCTCGGCTGAAGTGATGCTTCGACGGGCGGTTCAGGGCAGAGGCATCCAGGTGTCTTCCGCAGGTCTGGGAGCACTCGTCGGGCATGGTATCGACGCCACTGCCCAGGCGCTGCTGGTGGAGCAGGGCATGGATGGGCTGGCTCACCGCGCACGCCAGATCGATGATGCGATCCTTGGGGCGGCCGATCTGGTGCTGGCCATGGAGCGTAAGCACATTCACCGCATCACCGAGATCGCGCCGCAGGCGTCGGGCAAGACCTTCCTGCTGGGCAAGTGGCAGCAGGACCGGGAAATCCCCGATCCTTATCGCCAGCAGCGTCCTGCTTTCGAGCATGTCTACAGATTGATGGCCGAAGGCATCGAAAGTTGGGTGCGGTACCTGTAGGTCTTCACCGGGCGAACGTGCAGCAGGTCAATCGTCGATCGAGCGGATGTTGTCGTAGAAAAATCGCTCGTCGCGATCGCCGGTGATGTTGTACAGCGAATATTTGCGGCTGAGCATCGCGCCACCGTCGCGGATCAGGGGATTCCAGTTGAACGCGGCTCGTCCGCGTGTCGACCGTGGCAGGAATCCGTCCAGCGGGACGCTTATGTAGATTCCCTTGTCGAAGCTGCCTTCGCCGAAATCGCGTGCGGAAACGTTGGTCTTCGTTGCATAGGCACCCATCGTGACGCCATTGTCGAAGACGCGGGCGACGTCCAGGGTTGCGCCCCTGTCCCCGGCCAGATACTGGCCGACGGACAGCGAGCCGACGATGCGCTCGCGGGCGTCGAAACTGTAGTAGAAGGTGGCGTGCCCGGTCGTGACCTTGTAGTCGCGCAGATCCCAGCGCTGATCGAAGTCGCGTTGCTGCACGCGATTCAGGTTCGCGCTGACGGCCCATCGCTCACCGCCGGGACGATACAGCAGTTCACCGCCTACGCCGGCATACATCCACTCCAGATAACCCGCGTACGCGATGCCATAGAGATCGCGGCCCAGGCGCCCAGCCACATTGAACTGCAGATTTGGCAACACCACGTCCGAGTCCACCATGTACCTGCGCAGATCGGTGCGCACGCGCGGGAGTCGACTTGGGGCGTTGTACTTGAACTTGTCGTAATTGTTGATCAGGTTGGCGCTGACGGTTCCTGTAAGCCACATGTTGGGGCGTACGAACAGGCTTCCGGAATAATTGGCGGCAATCTGGTAAAGGATGAAACCATCCGGGCCACCGAGATTCTGTCGGTAGCCGATGTTGAAGCCGCCGCCATAGGGGCGTGTCCTGGGCTCATACAAACTCTGGCGAGTGACGTCGTCGGGAGACTGCACCTCGGTGCTGCGACGTAGCACGTCTTCGCTGACCCGACCATCCAGATAGCCCACGAGGGCACTGCGGGAGACGGACGTGTCCACGATGGGCATTCCCAGTCGCGTTGTCCGCAGCGTGAACCACTCGTACTCATCGCCCGTCGCATTGGCCAGGATGCGGCCGGCGCGGCCCAGGCCCTTGGCGTTGTGGAGGTATCGGTTCTGGTAGCCGTCCACGTAGAGCTCATCGCCGCGACGGGAGATGCGCTCGACCCGGAAGCCTGCATTCCGGGTGAGGTCGGCGCTGATGGCAGCCCAGTCCGGGCCGCCTTCTGCTGTCGTGGCGCCGGCGTCGGGCGCTGCGGTCGCCGCAACCGCGGCTGCCTGCGGGTCGCGAGGCACGATCCGTTGCGGCGGGGGATCGAAAGGCTTGGGCGCAGACACTGCATGGCCGGGATTGCCGCGCCAGGTCAGCGAGAACATCGCCGCGTCACCGCGTTCCCACGCGGCGGTGAGTTCCACGTTGCGGTTGGGGACGTAGACCAGCCCCACGTTGATGGGGGTGCGCTGTTCCAGATTGTTCCCGCGCGGCTCACGGCGGTAGTCGTTACCGTCGTACTCGACCTTGACCAGCAGCGAATCCAGCGGCGTCTGATAGGTGATGCCGCCAAAGACGCCGACCGGCCCCTTGAACATGTTGTCCAGACCAAAGCGACCGGCGTCGTTGATGTTGCTGCCCGCGATGGGGCGTCGATTCTTGAATCGATCGTCGATCGCTCCCAGCGGATTGGCGAAATCGCCGCGGTTGCCGATGTAGCCGGTCGCAAGGCCGATGGAGGCGTCGATGGGCCCCAGATTCTTGCTGGCAACCAGATATTCGCTGGAGAAGAAGCCGGTACCACCGAGGTCGCGTACACCGAAGGCAAGCTCCGGCAGCCATCGTGACTCCTGCCAGAGCCGCAGCTTGAAGTCGATCGATTTGTCCTTGTAGTTCTGGTCTCCCGCGATGTTCGGACCATAGCGGATGTTGGACACGTTGATGTAGCGGAACGTGCTCTCAAGCCAGGGGAACGGTTGCAGCGTGAGGTTGTAGCGGCTGTACGGGGAATTGTGCGAGGCCGTGAAGCTGAGGTCGCCGTCGGGCGCCATGCGTGCCGTCGGTGTCTGCAGGAGGCCGATGCCGCCCCATTCGTTGGCGGTCGGCGGAGGGGCTTCCTGGGCCTGCAACGCGGCACTCAGTGACAAGGCGAGCGCGGTCAGCGCAAAGCGGGCTGGGCGCGGCACGCGTGCACGCTGGGGAATGTCGGTCATTACGGGCTGACAGGCTGGGTGGCGATGAAGGTGGCAACGTCGTTGTTGAATGCCGGGTCGATGGATTTCAGCACCGATTCGCGCAGCGGAACATAGATCGAACCGCCAGGGGCGACCGCCTGGGGATCTGCGCGGTTCCAGAGCGCAATGCCCTGCTTCTGAACCCGGCCATCGGGTTGCACGATATAGAGCGAGTCGGGATCGGCGGCCGCGTTGGGTGGGCAGTCACGCAGATAGTCCCGCGCATCGCGCTGCGGGGAGTGGTGGACAGTACAGCTGGTTCGGACCGCGCCGAGGACCGTGACGTGATCAGGTCGGGCGGGAATGCGGAGGACGTCGTCGGCCATGAGCACCGGATTGCTCTGCGGCTGCACCTGCATCAGGCGTGGCGAGATCACCGTCGGTACACGTCCGGTTGCAGCGTGCGCCTGCACCCATTGCTGGAGGGCCGCCGCGGTTTCGACGACGGCCGGATCCGCGTTGAGCTGAAGCTGCGTCAGGCCATGCAGGATTCCGGCACGCAGTCGGACCTGTTCAACGAGCGCCTGGCGGCGAAGATAGCTGCTGCCGAGCAGATAGGCGTCGGCGGCAGGCTGGGCCTGGACAACCGCATCGGCCAGTCGCCGCTCCGGCTGGATGGCCTGGTCACCGGGATGGGCGACCGCACCCTCGACGCGCACGGTAGACGGTGCCTGCGCCAAGCACAGTGACGGTAGTGCCGACAGAATCAGGCAGAGAATTCGAGTGTTCATGCCTGTCATCCCTTCGGGGCACGGTAGGGCTTGAGCTGGGTGAGTTCCACGACGTACCCGGGGGCAAGATGCTGCCGGCTCTTCCAGATGAATCCGGTCGCCGGGTCCGCCCAGTAGATGTTCTGCGCTTCCATTCCGCCGCCCTGGAGATGCTCGACGAATCGCTGCAGGGTGCGGGTGCGGCCGAGAATCCTGACCTCCTCGGTGGCGCCGGGTGTCAGCGTGCCGGTGACGACAACGCCGAGCTGATACGACGACATCCAGTCGTATTGGCGTTGCACCTGTGCCGGTCCGCTTAACGACGTCAGGCGGTCGAAGGGGGACGCGCCGATGATCCGCGTCTGCAACTGACGTCCCAGCCCGCTTGAGCCCAGCAGCACGCCGTTGCCGTCCAGCTCGATCACGGCATGCGTGCCGGCGTACCACTGCTGCCGGCCACCATCAACGTAGCCAAGAACGGCCACCGCGGTCAGGTCCCGTGTCTCGACCAGCACCTGCGGGAAGCGATTTGCCGCCACGGTAGCGGGGCTGACCTCAACGGGCTTGTGCAGCAACAGGCGGAAGCTGTCCGCCGTTGCCCGGCTGCCGGTGGTGCAACCGGCAAGCACGAGGGCCACGGCGATCAACGCCATGCGCAATAGACGGCCTGAAGTGCGTCGGAATGAACGCACCGAGGCTGCTCCCGTGCGCGCCATGTCAGTTGTCCCTGACTTCGGTTCCGGTGCGCGCGGCCGTGTAGAGGATATTGGTGAAGGGCAGCAGCTGGTTGACGAAGCGGTTCCAGCGGCTCACACCTGCGGCGCCGACAAACACCACGTCCCCGGGCTGCAGCTTGAACTGGCTGCCAACGGCAAATGCTGTTGGTGAGCGTGCTTCCAGCTGATAGATCACCGAGGGCTCCTGCTGCAGATCGGTGCTGCCGCGGATGACGTACACCGCATTGCCATTGGCCGTCTGCTGCAGCAGCCCGCGTGCACGACCGAGCGCCTGGTTCAATGTGACGTCGCCAGTCCGGAAGCTGTACGCGCCTGGCAGGTTGACCTCGCCAACGACGAAGACCTCCTTGCGATCCAGATAGGGGATATAAATTGAATCGCCATCCTTCAGGAACAGCTGGCGCCCACCATGTTCCTTGGCCAGACTTTCAAGGTTGATGGTGTAGCTCACTCCGTCGCGGCTGAACTGGATGCCCGAGAGATCCGCCTGGGCTGCGTTCAGTCCGGCCTGGCTGATGGCATCGGTCAGGGTAAGCGGCGAGGTACCGAGTGGGACGGGCGAGGACCGCTCGGCCGCGCCGGTGACCCACACCCGCTGGCTGCCGTAGTTGAGGACCGACACATCCACCTGCGGCGATTCCACGTACTGCGCGAGGCGCCGGCTGATTTCCTCACGGATCTCAGACGGGGTCTTGCCCGCCGCCTTGACCTTCCCGATGTAGGGGTAGAACAGCGTGCCATCGCTCTGCACCAGACGACCGGCGAGCGCGCCCTGTTGTTGGGAGCCGGCGGGTACGGTGAGCTCAGGGTGATCCCAGACCGTCACGTAGAGGATGTCACCGATGCCGACCTGGTAAGGGGAGGGCTGGTAATCGAAAAGCTCGGCAGGAAGCGTCTGTTCGTTGCGAGCTGCATGCTCCTGGGCGATCAGCTTGGAGGTGATGGTGACGATTTCCAGTCGGCCATCGTCGCTGCTCTGCGAAGTGACATCACTTCGGCGCAGGTGCTGACCCGGCGCGAATGCGCAGCCGGAAACGGCCAGCACAGTGAGTGCAGTGGCGAGAATACGGAGAGGCTTCATGTTCATGTGGTGGGTTTCCGACAGGCATAAAAAACCCCCGCCGTGCATTGCCCGGCGAGGGCTTGCTCGAACAGCAGGGCGAATCAGCCGCCGGTGCCGCCGGTCCCGCCAGTGCCGCCCGTACCGCCGGTGCCTGGGCCGCCCGGACCCGGACCACCGGGTTCGCCGCCACCATTGTCGTCGCTGCCGCTGCTGCTGTCGCCACCGATGCTGTAAGCCACAGCTGCGGCTGCAATGCCAACTACAGTGGTGCCGAAAATGGCAGCGTTCGAATAGCCAGCGGCTTCAGCGCCGGCGGTCACTTCGGCAGCCGGGGTTTCGGCGTCAGTGGTTGCCTGCGCGTCCTGCGCGAAGGCCATCATCGGGGAGGCGGAGAATGCCGCCAGGGCCAGAACGGCGATCGTCTTCTTGAACATGGGAGAGGCACCTACTCCGTTAGGGAAAATTTCACCGCAATCTTGCGGCGGAAGGCCCGCAGTGTCAAGCGCCGGGTTCAGATCCCGAGGTCATGCCGCTCATGCGTGCTGCTTCGCCCCGACAGCAGCTTGGCGGCGTCCCTGATGAGATCGTGTGTCCGAAGATCCGAAATGGCCGCCGGAACCACCAGCCCCATCACGCAGGCCAGCAACAGCACCCGCACTTTCGGCCGCGAGGGGGCGACCGATGTCCCCAGCACCGCACAGCTTGCAGCCAGGCCCAGAGCCAGGCCGGAGATGACCTCCGATGTCGAATGCGCCTGAATAGGCAGTCGTGAATACGCGATTGCACCGGCCAGCAGAGAGCCAGCAGCGAACCAGCGGAGGTCCCTGCGTTCGCCAGTGCTCACCGTCAGCCATAGAGCCACCGGGTACACCACGCTGGACATGGCGGCGTGCCCGGAAATACCGGTGAAGTCCAGCCGTCGGATGCCGATCCCCCAACCCATGAATGCGAGCTTCGACGCCACTGTCAGCCCAGCGGTCACGGCGATGGCGACGGCCCAGCGTCGACTCAAGGACGATTCGCTTCGCGGCAATGCCAGCAGCAGCACCATGGCCATGGGCAGCAGCCAGCGGCTGTCGCCCAGGTTGGAGAGGAAAAGCCAGAACTCGGGCATCCAGGTGAGGCTGATGTGGGGGCGGCCACCAGCATACCCGCGGTCGATGGCGCGGCCATCGTCGGTGGCTTGGTCCATTCAGCTGGACGCGGTATGCTTTACCGCTTGCGCAAGGCCCCGTAGCTCAGCTGGATAGAGCGTCCCCCTCCTAAGGGGAAGGTCGCCCGTTCGAATCGGGCCGGGGTCACCATGAATCAATGACTTACCGTCATTTCAACGGTGCCAGGTTCCTTCTGAGTGGTATGTTTTTCTGCTGATTTGGCACATATGGCACAGTCGCCGCTCTAGCGCTATGAACTCAAGGAGGGGGATGTGGCAATACGGGTGTTCATCAGTCACACCGCAAAGGACGAAAAGCTCGCCGGGGCCGTTGTCGAGTTTTTACAGGGCAACTTGGTGTTGGCGGATGAAGAAGTTCGCTGTACGTCAGTTGCGGGTCACAAACTCCCGGTGGGAAGCGACTCATCCTCCACGCTACGCGATGACTTGGGCGACAGCGCTGTAATAATTGGCCTTATCACTAGTAATGCCCTCAGCTCAGGCTGGGTGCTATTTGAGCTCGGTGCCGCCTGGGGTTCAAAGAAGCACTTGAAGCCGTTGCTTACGGATGAGGTGAACTTCAGTGATTTGCCGGGCCCCTTGAGTGGGCAGCATGCAGCTAGGATTTCAAGCAAAGCAGATCTGAGTCAGCTGATAGAAGAGATTGCGGGCATCCTGCAAGCCAAACGCAGGGCGGCGGCAAAGACGGTAGCAGTGATGGATCAGATCATCGATGCCCATGCGCAACACATGCGTACCCCAGTTTCAGCCCCGTCAAAGGTGCGCGTAGCAACTCGGGCGAAAGAGCCAGAGTTCTCTGGCATCCCTTTTTCAGAACTCGTCAAGATGCTTGATGATGAAAAGGTCAAGATTCCCAAGGAAGTCTCGGGCGCTGATAAAGATACGGAGGTCTCTTTACTCACCCTCTATGTGGGCAATTCCCGATTCTTCATGGCAGGAATCCAAAGTAATAGTGAGCAGGGTTCTCCCACTGCATTTCTCTTCAATGAAGTGGGCTTGAGAGTTATGCCTTATGGTCTTCTGCAATTTGAAAAGCTGCCGGCGGCACAAGCTAGATGGTTCAAGCGTCTGGTGGTGAGCGCTGACGGCAACAAGTTCCTTGCCCATTACAGTCGCGTGACCGCTAAGTCCTAGTCGGCAAGGTACGGGCAATGGGATTTTTCTTGTGCAGCTCAGAATTTAAGCTTGGAAACAGCACCATCGTTGCCCTCAGGGGTTATGTGAGCGTAATACTTCTCCGTGGTTGCATAGTCGGCGTGGCCGGCGAGAACTTGGACTCGACGAAGGGGCACGCCAGCCATCACCATGTGTGCGCAGAACGTGTGCCGCAGCCGATGAAAGTGACCGCCGACGCCCGCGAGCTCTGAGTCCTTTTTAAACCAGTCCGACACGGTGTCCTTGTGTACCGCGACGATCGGGTCGGGCAGATGCCGCAATGCCCACGCGGCGCAGCATCAGCACGGGATTGGCGTCAGGGGCGCTCATGCAGCACCTGCCTGTGCGCGCGCTGCGCGGCGGGCCGCAGCATGGCGCCTGCTGCGCTCTTGTCCTGCCGCAGGACGGCATTGGCGGCGATGCTGGCGGCGGTGACGACCTGGTAGGGGAGGAGCCTCAGCGGCGCCCGGCGCGGGCGATGATGCCAGCGACTGCAGCGGCGCGCTGCTCGTTAGAGTGGTGGGCGAGGGCGGCGCTCATGCGGTGGCGCCATGCTGCGCTGCGCGCAGCCCGGCGTGCGGCTGGTGCGTGATCGTGAATCTGCACGTGCCGCCATGGCTCGCGCGGCAGTTGACCTCGGCTTCGGTGAGAGCTGATGTGGTCGAACGCGCCTCCCCCGACGAAGGAAGAGGGTACCCGGGAAGAGGGTGCCCGGATTGAGCTCGCCAAGACGGGCCCGTGCATGGCCTGTCTGTCGCTCCAGATGCAGCAGCTGCTGGAGCCGGAGCTCGTGATCTACGGCTGCGACTACAACCACGTTAAGAGCGGGAGCCGGTGGCGCGGTCACATGTTCGGCTACGCCCTCTGCAAGTGGCACAACATGCGGTATCTGATGGAGGGAAACACCTTCGCGACGATGCGCCAGATCTATGGCCCGAGCCTGCTGGATGGCTCGCCGACCTTCCATGAGACGTACGGCTCCGACGACGAGCTTATTGCAAACCAGACCTACATCGACGAACTTAGGGCGGTAGCGTGAAGAAGACGAAGGCCTTGGCGCCGACGATCAACCCCCAGCGTGCGCCGCGCGAGCGGCGGATAGATCACTACACGGTATCCCGACTGAAGAGGGTTGAGCCCGGCACGATCGGCAGGGGCCAGGCCGAGCCGGTGGAGCAGTTCGAGGTGCGCGGTGGGCGGGTGCAGCGCCTCACTGCCAAGTGGAATCAATCTCATGCAAATTGGCATTTTCGGGGCGTACGTGCGGGCCGAGCTGGAACACTGGGACAGGGCATTTGCATTGCACCGAGATTGCGACTATCTGGGTCATCAGTCCAAGAGCCTCCTGGCTTTGCTGATCGACTACAAGGGAGACATACCGGGAAAGGTACAGGGTTACAAACCACTCGAATCAGATTGCCGCCCCCAGATGATCGAGGATATCGTCACATGCATCAACCGCGATCATTTGGCGATGGCCTGCGCACTGCGCGCCTACTACTGCGGACAAGGTCGAAAGAAGGTGGAGCGTTTCGAGACTGCGATCTTACTGATGTTCAACTGTGGTCAGCGAGCCGTTTCCAACCGCCAGTATTTGTCCCTAGTAGAACTCGGATTTCAACGTGTTTCAGGCCGATTGGAAGGTGGCGCTCTAGCAGCTTAGAATCGCCTGCACATTAGGGGGATTCCCATGGCTGTAGATATCGCGGCACCAGCCAAATGGCTGGCAGACAAGCTGAAGTTGTATCCATTGAAGCAGCTCGCAGTAGCGGCTAGCGTTTGGTTGCCAATTGGAGTGGCACTTGAGTGGGGTATCGCGGCCTTAGGATGGGATCGCATAGTTGCTGAAGTTGCCTTCGGATATGGAGGGGTTGTCACGGCGACTGGATTGAGCCTCTTGTTCGGACTGGTGAGCACCTGGCTCTCTGTCAAGCTCATTCGGTCTTCTAGGCGTAAGGCCCGCCAAAGGCTACGGGAGGCAAGTGCCGAGGCAAAGCGGCAGGCGTCCCAAGATTTATTCCGTCGAAGGTCCGATTCCATAAGCCATCTAAGTCCTCAGGCGGTAGAGGTGCTGAAGTGGTGCGTGGAGAACAGGCGGTCTACCTATGAATTTCGAGACGGGTCTCCGGGGGAACGCGCATCGCGTGAGATCGCAGACTGCCGATGGGCGCACTATCACGAACCCCAGTATGGAGACTCTTGGATATCAATCATGGGGCCGCAGTTCAACTTTCTGTTGGAGAATCCAAGGTGCGTAGGTTCAACTGCATCTCCTATATCCACTGCAGACAACTTGGAGTTTGACGGTTGACAGGTGCGCGCCTCTGACCTAGATTAAAGCGCACGGTGACATAGAAGCCTCCGGATCGCTCCGGGGCTTTTTCATTCTGGGGCGCGTCGAGGCTGCTGTCACGGCGCAGAAGTTCTACGAGATTCAGTTCCACTGCACGAACGAGGCGCGCTCCGGCAAGGCCGTGCGACAGGTGTGCCACAAGGTCTCCGGTAAGGTCTCCGGTGGCGTCATTGAGACAATGGGCCTGATCGGCAACGAGCACGGCGCCGGCACGGTGGCGGTCGAGCTGTTGAGGGACGCCTCCAAAGCCACGGGCAACGACAAGTCCGCCTGCTTCTACTGGCAGCAGGAGAAGTGACCATGGAGGGGATGGAGGTGGTCAACCCTCCGTGCTGCATCGTCCCGTTCCGCCTACGCGCGAGCAGCAGCAACAGGCGCGGCGCCTCGCTGAGTCTGGTGCGTTGGATCTGACGCGTATCAAGGAAGCGCTTGAGCCGCGGAAGCCGCCAGCAGCGACCAAGCCCTGGGCGAGGGATCCTCAGAAGGCGCGGGTGAGGGCGGCGCTGCAGCGGCTGCGCAGCGAAGCCCGAGCAGACCGCTGATCGTTCGCCCACCATGGCACCGGGATCTACTTGCCCGGCGGTATGCCTGTCGCAGCCGCAGCGACTCGTGCTGGCCATGCTTGGGCTATGAAAGGAGAGTCCTTTGAGCAGGAAAGGCTGCAATCGGCGGCCGCCTGCCAGCTGCGCCTGGCCAGCGAACTGGAGCGTGATCGCTCCGGCAGCCGGAGGTCAAAGGCACGCCGACAACGCAGCGCAGCTCGCCTTCGTGCCTGTGCCAGCAGTCACCAACGCGCCGCTCACAAGGCGGCGGGTCTGGATCTCCCTGACAATCTGCCGTTCTAGCGTGCTGCCTTGCAACGCACCTTCGGTGAAGTGGCACCTCCGTCGATCAGTGGTCTTGATAGCAGCGATCGCGTCGCGCTTGTCGGCGTCTTACTCGTCCGTGTGTAGGGCTTGCCCTACCCAGCGCTGAGAGAATTCTGATTGACATGCAAGGTACATCTCTGCAATTTTGAACTCGTTAAGAATTCATCTCTCACTCGAAGTGAGGGCAAGATTGAGATTGCACGGAATGAAAACGAAACACGCGTTGGCCGCGGCCGTCACGCTTGGGGTAGCGGCCGTGTTGTCCTACCTCGTCGTAGGCCCAGTAGGGGATCAAGACAGCGTTGCAGCCCAAAGCGTCCGCAGTTCTGATTCGCAAAGATCGGGCTTCACTGGTTCCAAGCAGGTGCCCCTGGTGCTTCGGGGATCGATCGAAGATGCTAGGAGAAGGATTGATCCGACAGTCTTCCAACCACTAGGCGCGAAGGCGTATCAGATACTTCGTTTAGATGATGCGCGTCCACCTGGGGATGCTCTTGGGTACATTCGTGGTCTTATTCCTAGATCCAAGTCTGGCGACCCCCTCGCCACATTCAGCATCTATCTGGCCGTCTCCGATTGCCGCAACTACTTGAGCGGAGCCGCTGACCGCGGGCCTCCTGTCGGTGCGGTCGGAACCAGCGACCTCAAGAACCTTGAGAAAACCGAGCGCAAAATTTCCGAATGCGCAGCCCTGTCAACTGCCCGAGATATCACGGAAGAGCGGTGGCTTGAGACTGCGGCACGGCAAGGTTCTATGGAGGCGAAACTGTATTACTCAATCGACTCCAACTCCATCATTGGCGACGCCGCTGACCGAGTTAGTCACCCTGAAAAGGTGATCGAATGGAAGGAGCAATCCATCTCCTACCTGAAAGAGGTTGCAGGTACCGGAAACGTGGATGCCATTGCTCGACTTTCGAGCGCCTATGAAAACGGCATTATGGTCGATCAGAACCTGGAGCTTGCCTATGCCTACGCTCTCGCCGCAAACATGGTGAAGCCAGACTCATCTGGGCCCGCACTCATTAGTAATCTGGAAAGCAATCTCTCGGCAAGGCAGCGGGAGTCGGGAGTGTTGTTGTCGCGCCGCATCTACAAGTCCTGCTGTACTCTTTGAAATGGAGTTTTTGATAGATGAAAATCAGCAAGAAGAAATTCTTGGCGCTCTCTGCAGTTGCTACAGGCTTCGTGGTTGCGGGTTTGGCGGTTGCCGCTGACTGGGTTCCACCGAGGAATTGGGGGCCGTTCAAATGCGACAAATGTAAGGTGGCTCCTTACATGCCTGATACGTCAACGCTGGCGTTCCTCAAGGATTTCAAACTCACTATGTCGTTGAAGGGGGAAAGGCTATTTACCAACGACACTGTAACCGTGTGTGCAGGCTCGTTCTGCACAACTTACACGCTAACCGATTCCGGTGACTTCCTGGGTGGCGGCGCCAAAGACAACACTCCGCCGGGCGGTGGTGGTACCGGAGATGGCGGCAACAGTGGCGGCGGTCATGGCGGCGGTGGTGGTACCAACCTCGGCGGCTCCGGTGGTTGCGTCGGAAATTGCACCGGCGTCGTTACTGTAAAGCCACCGTTCCAGGAAAACCCGGTCTAAATTCTGAAAAATTCAAGGTGTTGCACAACTGCGGCCCGTCGGGCCGCAGTTGCACTGCTCCTTCCTGCATGACCTCGTGCCTGTGCCAGCAATCACCAACGCGCCGCTCACAGGGCTGGCCGTGCAAACCTGCAATTTTTTGGGGGAGGGGTAGTGTGAACCATCTCACCTACCGTCGTCCGAACCCTCCGCTCCACGAATTCTGAGGCAATAGCCACAGTTTTGGCACAGTCCGGTCCAAGGCCTTTGCTACGTATAGCCGAGTCGCCCCTCCTACAGGGGAAGGTTGCCGGTTCGAATCGGGCCGGGGTCACCATGAACAATGGGCCGCAGTTGATTCCGCAAGTGTCAGGGCAGCCGCGATCTGCCTGGCGCGGCTGATCCGCCGCCGCCCCCCATTCATCATCCTGACGAGGTTCCCTCGAGCGCCGAGCCTGAACATCCAGTCAGGTAAGCAAGCCGTTTTCACACAAGGCTAACTGCTCAGCGCCCAGTTTCACTGCAGCGTGACGGGTCGGCAGGGGGACTCGTGGCAGGCCTTGAGCCTGCCGTGCGCAGCGCTTCCCCCATGACCAGCAGGATCCGAATGAATCGCAATGCCGTGACGTCCGTTGGCGTCGGACCGGGCGCCGTCCCCCTGTGCTGCCGGGTGGGCCATGCCGTCTTCCCTGGACGCGCACGCCGCCCCGCCTTCCCGATCATCCCCCCGGCGGCCGGGTGATGGGGCGTTTCCAGTACGCCTTCCGCAAGGCGCGGGGCTGGCAGGCCTCCCTGGTCGCTGCCGCGTGGGCAGCGCTGCGCTATACCGTGAGCGGGGACACCGGCTACTTCCGCTCCCACGGCGGCTGGCGAAGATCGCGGATCAGCCGGAAACCGGGCGAGGCCGACTCTCTGGATGACTGAGTCCGCGGGTGATTCTTGCCGGAAACGCATAGCAGTCTGCGGGCTGCATGGGTTTGCCGGGCCTACAGTGGCCCCCAATGCCGGGAGGGGTACCCGGCCACCTGCACGCCTTCGGTCCAGACGGGAGTCGCCATGCACCTGCTGATCGCCCTTGGCAAAGTGGCCGCGGTGTTCGCCTGCGTGCTCGGAATTCTTGAAATCTGCAGCCGGGTTCACCGTCGGCGCAGGGGCCGCAGCAGGCGTGCGGACAGGGAAAAACTCCCCTGACGCACTTGGCGAGGCTCAGTCCTGCCTGAGCAGCTCCACCAGTTGCCGCAGCCGATAGGGTTTGGGCAGGAACTCGACCTGTTCGGGCAGGGGAGGCAGCTGCGAACGCGCATAGCCGGAGGAGAGGATCATGCGGGCGTGCGGCTGGTCGCGCGCGACGTGTTCGCTCAGTTCAATGCCGGACATGCCATTGGGCATGCTGACGTCGCTGAACACCACGTCGAAGCGGGTATCGCCGCGTAGCAGGGCCACTGCTTCATGACCGTCGGCCGTGGTCGCCACGTCGATGCCGAAATCGCGCAGGGCCAGCCCTATCATTTCGCGCAGGTCGGTCTGGTCCTCCACCATCAGCACGCGGATCGGATCATCGGTCATGGGGCGGGTTCCTCTAGTGCGGGTAACAGCAGGCTGACTGTGGTGCCGACGCCTGGCGTGGTGGAGACATCGACGAAGCCGCCGCTCTGGGTGGTGAATCCGAACACCTGGCTCAGGCCCAGTCCGCTGCCTTTGCCGATGTCCTTGGTGGTGAAGAAAGGCTCTGTCGCGCGTTCCGCCACATCGACGGGCATGCCACGCCCCTGGTCACGCACGCTCACCGTCACGTATCTGCGCTGCTGGCCAGCCTCTCCATCCGGATCAAGGCGATGCTCCAGTGCGGTGGCGATCAGCACGTGGCCGCCATCGGCCGTGGCTTCGACAGCGTTCGCGACCAGGTTCGCCAGGGCGGTCTGCAGCTGCAGCGCGTCGGTGCACACCGGCGGCAGATCGTGAGCCAGTTCCGTGCCCAGCAGTGTACCCGAGGCATGCGCGCGCCGCAGGCCCGGCAAAGACTCGACGATCAGTTCGTTGACGTCCACCGGTTCACGGATCAGGGTCTGCCCGGTGCTGAAGGCAAGCAACTGGCGGGTCAACAATGCGCCGCGGTCGGTCGCCGTCTGTGCAGTGGAAAGCAGTTCGTGGGCCCGCGGATCACTGCCCACGCGCAGCGCCAGCAGATCCAGTGCGTTGCCGATGGTGGTCAACAGATTATTGAATTCATGCGAGAGCCCACGACTCAGCCGGCCGACCGTCTCGAACTGCTGGGTCTGCCGGAGTGCACGCTGTGCGTCACGCAGCAGGCGCTGCGCCTGCCATTGTTCGGTGATGTCGCGGGTAATCTTGACGTAGCCGAGCAGTTCGCCGTTCTCCAGCACCGGCTCGATCACGATGCTGGCGCGGAACGAGGCGCGGTCGCGACGGACGCGCCAGCCTTCGGCGGAGCAATGACCCTGCTGCGCGGCCAGCCGGAGCAGCCGCTGCGGCTCGCCGGCGTCGCGGTCTGCTGGCAGATAGAAGCGTCCGAAGTGGGTCCCGATGACTTCGTCGGCTGCATACCCCTTGATGCGTTCGGCCCCGGGGTTCCAGCTGCAGACGATGCCCTCGGGATCGAGCAGATACAGCGCATGGTCCCGCACGCTGTCTATCAGCAGGCGCAGCTGTTGGGAAGTGTCCGTCAGAGCGGACCTCGTAGAAGCGGGTGCGTCCACGTGGAAATGAGCATTACCCCTGTGAGGGCCGGAAAGCTAGGCACTGCAGTGTGAAGGATGTGTGCAGGGATTGCCCGTGCCATTGGTCGTATGCGGCTGAATACGACACGGGGTACCATCACGCACTTCTTTGCCTTCTGGAATCGCCCCGTATGCGTCCCGGTGCAACCTCGCGCGACCGCTGGATATGGATGACTGCCGCCGCATTGCTGGCCGCAACCATCGCACTGGAACTTGTCGTGCCTCTGGGTTATGCGGTGTGGCTGGCCTACTTCCTGGCCGTTGGCGTGACGGTGTTCCAGCGGAGTGCACGCGCACCGTTCGTGGTCGCGGTGCTGGCCTGCGCGCTGCTGATGGTGGGCTATCACATTGCCCCGGCAAGCACGAATTCGGCGTTCTCGCTGGTGAACCGCACCATCGGCGGTGCGGCCTTCCTGATGATCGCGCTGATCGTGTCCCGCGCCATCCAGGCGCGCCGGCAGGCCATGCGCGCCCTGTGGCTGCAGGAGGCGGAGAACGCCGTGGCCATGAGCCTGCGGGGAGACCTGGGGCCGGAGCAGATCGCCGAGGCGGCGGCGACCAGCCTGGCCTCGCAGCTGCAGGCCGATGTCGGCGCCGTGTACCGGCTTGAGGGCGGCCGCCTGCAATTGACGGGCGGACTGGCGTTGCCGGCCGGCATGCCGGCGTCGCTGGCACTGCAGGAGGGGCTGGCCGGACAGGTCGCGCGCGACCTGCGCACCCGCCACCTGCAGGGCGATGAGGCCTCGGTACTTGAACTCCAGAGCAGCCTGGGGCGGGTTCCGGTGCGTGAGCGGATCCTTGCACCGATCACCAGTGACGGTGCCGTGGTCGGCATCGTCGAGCTGGGTCGATCCAGCGTCGGCGAACAGCGTGATCTGGACCGCGAACTGCTGGACCGCTGTGGCGACACCATCGGCATGGCCCTGCGGGCGTCGCTGCTGCGCGCGCAGCTGGTCGTGCTGCTGGAGGAGTCGCAGCGCCAGGGAGAGGAGCTGCAGGCCCAGCAGGAAGAACTGCGCGTGGCCAACGAGGAGCTGGAAGAGCAGAGCCGCAGCCTGCTGCAGTCGCAGACCCATCTGGAACAGCAGCAGGCCGAACTGGAGCAGAGCAACGTACAGCTTGAGGAGCGCACGCACGAGCTGGAGGCGCAGAAGCAGGCCCTGCTGGTTGCGCAGAGCCAGCTGGTGCGCAATAGCAACGAGCTGGCGGCGACGTCGCGCTACAAGTCCGAGTTCCTGGCCAACATGTCGCACGAGCTGCGTACGCCGCTGAACAGCTCGTTGATCCTGGCCAAGCTGCTGGCCGACAACAAGGACGGTACGCTCACCGAAGAGCAGGTGAAGTACGCACGGGCAATCCTGTCGTCGAACAACGATCTGCTGGCGCTGATCAATGACATTCTCGACCTGTCGCGCATCGAAGCCGGGCATGTCGAACTGAGCGATGAAGTGGTCGCGGTCGACAGCGCGCTGCAGCGGCTGCGCGAGACCTTCGATCCGATCGCGCGGCAGAAGGGCCTGGCCCTGGAGATCAGCGCCGATGCGCTGGCGCCGGGTCAGCTGGTGGTGGACAGCCAGCGCCTGCAGCAGATTCTGAAGAACCTTCTGGCCAATGCACTGAAGTTCACCGAGCACGGCAAGGTCAGCCTGCACGTGCGTCCCGGCGGCAGTGGCCGCATCCGCTTCGAGGTCTGTGATACGGGCATCGGCATCGCGCGCGAGCAGTTGCAGGTGATCTTCGAGGCTTTCCGCCAGGCTGATGGCAGCACCCGCCGGCGCTATGGCGGCACCGGGTTGGGCCTGTCGATCTCGCGCGACCTGGCTGCCCGCATGGGCGGCGAAATCCAGGTGGACAGCGAACCGGGGCGTGGCAGCTGTTTCGTGCTGGAGCTTCCACTGCAGGGCGCCCCCGTGTCCGCGCCGGAGCCGGGAGCGGAGCCCGCGCGCGTGGCGACTCCGGCAGCGCGTCCGGTGGTTGCACAGATGGCGCCGACTGCACCTGCGCCCCCGCCCGCAGCTGCCACACACGTTCCAGATGATCGTGGCCGGCGGCAGCGCATGGGACGCCTGATCCTGGCGGTGGAGGACGACGTGGCATTCGCCGAAGCGCTGGTGGTGCTGGCGCATGAACTGGACTTCGACTGCGTGGTTGCCGGCACGGCAGAGGAAGCGCTGGCGCTGGCTGCCGAACTACGGCCGAACGGCATCCTGCTCGACATCGGCCTGCCCGACGTGTCAGGTCTGAGCGTGCTGGAGCGTCTGAAGCGCAACCCGGACACGCGGCACATCCCCGTGCACGTGGTCTCGGCGATGGACCGCAGCCAGGTGGCCCGTGAGCTTGGCGCGATCGGCTATGCGATCAAGCCGACCACGCGCGAGCGGCTGGCGGCGGCCATCGAGCAGCTCGAGCAGACCAGCCAACGCGATGTCAGGCGCCTGCTGATCGTCGAGGATGACAGCGAGCTGAGGCGCAACCTGGAGCTGCTGCTGGGGCGTGATCAACTGCAGATCGTCGCCGTCGGTACACTGGCCGCAGCGCTGGAGCAGCTCAGCAGTGTCACGTTCGACTGCATGGTGATGGATCTTTCCCTGCCGGACGGCAGCGGTTACGACCTGCTTGAACACATGGCCGGCAATGATGACGTCGGCTTCCCGCCGGTGATCGTCTACACCGGACGTGCGCTCAGCCGCGAGGAAGAACAACGGCTGCGTCGTTATTCCAAGAGCATCATCATCAAGGGTGCGCGCTCTCCCGAGCGCCTGCTGGACGAGGTCACCCTGTTCCTGCACAGCGTGGAGGCGAGCCTGCCCACCGATCAGCAGCGCCTGCTGCGCGAGGCGCGCCGGCGCGACACCATCCTTGATGGGCGCACCGTACTGCTGGCCGAGGATGATGTGCGCAACATCTTCGCGCTGTCGAGCGTGCTCGAGCCGCTGGGTGTCAACCTCGAGATCGCGCGCAACGGCCAGGAGGCGGTCGATCGGCTGGCGCAGCGCGAGGTGGACCTGGTGCTGATGGACATCATGATGCCGGAGAAGGATGGTCTGACGGCGATGCGCGAGATCCGTGCGCAGCGCCACCTGCAGGATCTCCCGATCATCGCGTTGACCGCAAAGGCCATGCCCGATGACCGCGAGCGTTGCCTGCAGGCCGGCGCCAACGACTACATCGCCAAGCCGATCGATGTCGACAAGCTGGTTTCGTTGTGCCGGGTGTGGTGCTCGCGTCAATGAACGAGCAGGCCTTGTTCGACCTGGAGCTGAAGGTGCTGCTGGAGGCGATCTATCAGCGCTACCACTACGACTTCCGCAGCTACGCGGTGTCGTCGCTGCGACGGCGCATGCGTCAGGCCATGCAGCGCTACGAGTGCGAGAAGCTGTCGGACCTGCAGCATCGCCTGCTCCACGAGCCGGAGCTGTTCACTCAGGCGATGCAGTTCTTCACCGTGCAGGTCTCGGAAATGTTCCGGGACCCGGCATATTTCCGCACCCTGCGCGAGCAGGTGGTGCCGGTGCTGCGCACCTATCCTTCGGTGAAGCTGTGGGTGGCGGGCTGCAGCACGGGCGAGGAGGTGTGGTCGTTGGCGGTGCTGCTGCACGAAGAAGGGCTGCTGGAGCGCAGCATCGTCTATGCCACCGATATCAATCCCGGGGCCCTGGTGACCGCCGAGGCCGGCGCATACCCGATCGATCGCCTGGCCCAGTTCAGCCGCAATTATCTGGCGGCGGGGGGCAGGGCGTCGTTGTCGGACTACTATTCGACGGCGTATGACGGGGCCGTGTTCGACCGTCACCTGCGACGCAACATCATGTTCGCCGACCACAGCCTGGCGACGGACACGGTGTTCTCCGAGGTGCACCTGGTGTCGTGCCGGAATGTGCTGATCTATTTCAACCGGGACCTGCAGGACCGGGCCGTGGGGTTGTTCCGGGAAGCGCTCGTGCATCGTGGCTTCCTCGGCCTGGGCAGCAAGGAGTCGCTGCAGTTCGGTTGCCATCACGACGCGTTCGACGTGTGTTCGCGCGAACATCGGCTGTACCGGAAGGTCGCCTGATGAATGACGCCGGTCTGCCGGAGGTGATGGTGGTCGGTGCATCCGCTGGCGGGGTCGCTGCCCTGCAGGCCATCGTGCAGGCGCTGCCGGCGGGCCTGTCGGTGCCGGTGCTGGTGGTTCTGCATGTGCCCCGTGACCGCAACAGCCGCATCGTCGAGGTGCTGGCGCCGCATTGCGCGGTGCCGGTGCGCGAGGCGGAGGACAAGCAGCCGATAGAGCGCGGTACGGTGACGTTTGCGCCGCCGGACTATCACCTGCTGGTGGAAGACCGATCCTCGGTTGCCCTGTCGATCGATCCCCCTGTGCTGTATTCGCGTCCGGCCATCGACCCCCTGTTTGAATCGGCCGCGGCGGTGTTTGGTCCGCGCGTGCTGGCACTGCTGCTGACCGGCGCCAGCAGTGACGGCTCCGAAGGCGTGGCGGCAGTGCGCGAGGCGGGAGGTCGCGCCTGGCTGCAATGCCCCGAAGAGGCCGAAGCTTCGATGATGCCGGCCTCGGCCCTGCAGCATGCCGGCGCCGATGCGGTGCTGCCCCTTGAACTGATGTGTCGCCGCTTGAAGGAGTTGTTTTCATGAACCTGTTGCCACCGGACCCTGCGCAGGCCCAGGCCCCGGTCAACCTGTTGATCGTCGATGACGTTGCACAGAACCTGGTGGCGATGCAGGCACTGCTGCAGCGCGAGGGCGTCAACCTGCTGCTGGCCAGCTCCGGCGCCCAGGCGCTCGAACTGCTGCTCGAGCACGAGGTGGCGCTGGCGCTGCTGGATGTGCACATGCCCGAGATCGACGGCTTCACGCTGGCGGAACTGATGCGGGGCTCGCTGCGCAGCCGCGACGTGCCGATCATCTTCCTCACCGCGTCGCCGGATGATCCGGTGCGCGCGTTCAAGGGATACGAGACCGGCGCGGTGGATTTCCTGCACAAGCCGGTGGCGCCGCAGGTGATCCTCGGAAAGGTCAATGTGTTCATCGAGCTGTACCAGCAGCGGCAGCTGCTGAAGGTGCGCAACGAAGCCCTGGAGCGCGCGCTGAAGTTGAACGAGACCATGGCCGCGGTGCTTACCCACGACCTGCGGACGCCGCTGTCAGCCATCCTGCTCTGCGCGGACAAGCTCAGCCTGGAACTGCCTGCGGGCAATTCCGCTGCACAGCAGACATTGCAGCACCTGGAAGCAAGCACGCTGCGCATGGCACGGATGGTCGAGCAGCTGCTGGACTTCTCGCGCATCCGCAGCGGCGGCCTGCGATTGCAGACCACGACCTGCGACCTCGACGCCTTGGCCCGCGCGGTCATTGCGGAGGCGGGCAGTGCCCACGGACTCGAGCGGATCCGCTTCCAGGCGCAGGGCGATACCGTCCTGCAGGGCGACATGGACCGGTTGGGGCAGGTCGCATCGAACCTGATCGGCAACGCACTGACGCATGCCGGCGAAGCACATGTCCAACTGGACGGGCGTGACCCGCAGCGGGTGGTGCTGCGGGTCAGCAATGCCGGCCACATCGACGCGGCGCTGCTGCCGCGGCTGTTCGAGCCCTTCAAGGCCAGCTTCCACCAGAGCAAGGGCCTCGGCCTGGGGCTGTACATCGTCGATCAGTTCGTGCGCGCTCACGGCGGTCGATTGACCGCGCGCAACGACGCAGGGCAGGTTGTGCTGGAGGCGGCACTGCCACGGCGGTGCGGTGGACCGGACATGGCCTGAACCTGAATTCTTCAGCAAGCGGGGCGCAGCCTTATGACGGGCTCATCCGCAACTGCTACCGTGGCTGCACATCTTGCCAGGGAAGCGCTATGCCATTGCGAGCCATCGCCTACGTCAGCCAGGCGCTGCCGGATCTTTCCGCAGATCGCCTGAAGGCGCTGGTGGACGACGCCGCCCGTTTCAACAAGCTGGCTGGCGTGACCGGGGTGCTGCTGCATGATGGCGGGCGCTTCCTGCAGTACATCGAAGGGCCGCCGGATGGCATTGATTCGGTTTATGAGCGCATCCTGCAGGCCGGCAGCCATGTCGACATCGTCGAGCTGGCGCGCAGCAGGCTTGGCCAGCGCCAGTTTCCCTATTGGGCGATGCGTGTCCTGCAGGTGGAGGCGTCCATGCTGCATGGACTCACGGTGGGCGACTGGGCCGGATTCAGCCGTGCGCTGCAGGGCGACCGCGCGGCGCCGACGGCGGTGGACCTGCTCACCGACATCGTGCAGCCGGCGCTCCACGCCGGCTGAGTCGCGGCAGGGGCGCCGGGCTTCACCGCTGTCTCACCCTGCATGCGCTGAGATTGGATCTCCAGGGCATGGAGGGGGGCAGCATGGTACGGATGAAGCACACAGGGGCCGCGCTGCTGGTGGCGGCCCTGGCAGGCGCTGCAATGCCTGCCTTGGCCTGCACACGTGCGGTCTATCTGGGTGACAACGGCGATGTGATCACGGCGCGGTCGATGGACTGGAAGGTCGATGTGGCGACCAACCTGTACGTGTTGCCGCGCGGAATTGCACGGACCGGCGAGGCCGGGCCGAAGTCGTTGGCATGGACTGCACGGTACGGCAGCGTGGTGGCCACCGGCTACGACGTGTCGACCACCGATGGCATGAACGAGAAGGGGCTGGTCGCCAATCTGCTATGGCTGGTGGAATCGGAGTATCCGCAGCAGCGCGGCAGCAAGCCCGGCCTGGCCATTTCATTGTGGGCGCAGTACGTGCTGGATAATTTCGCGACGGTTGCAGAGGCCGTGGCGGCGCTGCAGCGTGAGCCGTACTCCATCGT
Source organism: Stenotrophomonas sp. GD04145 (assembly GCF_029835135.1). Classification (NCBI taxonomy): domain Bacteria; kingdom Pseudomonadati; phylum Pseudomonadota; class Gammaproteobacteria; order Lysobacterales; family Lysobacteraceae; genus Stenotrophomonas; species Stenotrophomonas sp. GD04145. The sequence continues at coordinate 75,038 of NZ_JAODZG010000010.1, forward strand.
CACCGACAAGGTGCCCGGCGAGGACCGGCAGGCGACCCTGCATCTCTCTCTGTCCGATGCCAGCGGCGACAGCGCGATCGTGGAATACATCGGTGGCCGTCAGGTCATCCATCATGATCGCCGCTACCAGGTGATGACGAATTCGCCCATCTTCGAGCATCAGCTTGCGCTCAACAGCTACTGGCAGCAGATCGGCGGTACGGTGATGCTGCCGGGCACCAACCGATCGGCCGACCGTTTTGCACGCGCGTCGTTCTACATCAATGCGATTCCCAAGGCGGAAGACCCCGTGGTGGCACTGGCCAGTGTATTCAGTGTGATCCGCAATGTCTCGGTGCCGTACGGAATCACCACGCCGGGCGAGCCCAACATCTCATCCACGCGCTGGCGCACCGTGGCCGACCACAAGCGACGCCTGTACTTCTTCGAGTCCGCGATGACGCCGAATACGTTCTGGGTGGACCTCAACAGGATCGACTTCGGTGGCAAGGTGCTCAAGCTGGACCTGGGCAAGGACCAGCGCAACACCTTCTCCGGCGATGCGCTGGAGCATTTCGTTCCCAGCGCACCGTTCACCTTCCTCGGCGTCGGGAGCTAGTTCGACGCCTGGGTCGCGGCCGGGTAGACCGCCTGGATCTGGCAGCTGCCGCGGGTGTACAGCGGCAGCGGCCCCAGGCCGCGCTCGTCGCCGGGCTCGAACTCGGCACTGAGGATGCGATCGCCGGGATTGCCGCAGATCAGGCCGTTCTGCAGCCCGGACTGGAAGCTGACCTGAGGCGCGCGGTCCAGCTGGCGGCAACTGCCGCCCAGTTCGACGCGGTAGTAGCGGTGGCCGCCATTGCGGCGTGGATTGGTCTCCACCAGCAGCCCCTGCTGATCGGAGGACCAGGCACGAACGTTGCGGGTTGCAAAACAGTAGGCGGGCGATCCGCCGAAGCTGCGGCGCTGCTCGCGCCGCTCGCTGATGGTCACCGCAGGCAGGGTCGCGGTGCTCAGGCGGTCACTGTCACGGGCGACAGTGGCGTAGTCGCGGTTCTGCACTGGACTGACCGCGCTGACCGCGCAGCTGTGCCCGTCCACGACAACGCGTTCGCTGGGGCGGCCGCAGGCCCAGCCTGCCGGCGCTTCCAGCTTCAGGGAGGTGGCCGCACGCACGTTCCGGCAGTCTTCGCTGAAGTCGATCCGATAGGCCTGGCCGGAAGCGGCACGGACGGCGATCGAGCGCGGCGAGGCCTGCTCCACCTCCTGCACGCCCACGGCGTCGAGGCAGTGCGGTGCCGGCGCCCGGCGTTCCTGCCCGCTGGCGGTGACGGAAAGGGACAGGCCGATGCTCGCGGCCAGAGCCAGGGAAACCTGTCGATATGCCATGACCTGCACTCCTTGCTGGATAGACGGCCCGACTATAGCAGTCAATTGCACCGCCGGTGTCAGGCGCGCAGACTTGCCGAATGGGCGCCATTTTCCACCTCCGGCACTATGGCCAGGCCACCGGCCTGGATCGCCACGACTACGCGCAATGGGTGCTGCCACTGCAGGGCGAGCTGCAGTTCGAGCTGGAAGGGCGGGGCGGCCGGCTGGACCTTCTGCAGGGCGCATTCGTGGCCGCCGGCGAGGCGCATGACCAGATGGCGGAGGGTCCGAACGGTTTCGTGATCGTTGATTGCGGTCCGGATGTTCTGGACGACGACACGCAGGAGCACCTGTGCAGGCAGCGGTGGCTGCATCTGCCGCTGGCCCTGCGCCAGGGGCTGGCCGAGGTGCGGCAGGGGCAGCCGCTGCCGTTGCTGCTGCCTGCATTGCTGAGGGTGTTTGCACCGGCAGGCAGTGGCGCGCGCATGCAGGGGCTGTGCACGGCGGTACAGGCCGACCCGGGGCAGCCCTGGCCGGTCGCGCGCATGGCGGCATTCGTCGGCGTCAGCGAAAGCCGGCTGCATGCGTTGTTCCAGCGCGAATTCGGCTTGAGTCCGCAGGCCTGGGTCAGTGCCTGCCGCCTGCGCTGGGCCAAGCACCAGCTGCGGACCAGTGCGCTGCCGATCAGCGAGATTGCGCTGGCCGCGGGGTATTCCGAACAGAGCGCATTGACCCGAGCGCTGCGCCGGGAGAGCGGCGTAACCCCTGCGGCCTGGCGGCGGGGCAGCCTCTGATCCATGGCGCTGCGGGAACGCCGCCGGGTGCGTCCGGCTCTGCCGGGACAGCAATAGCCTGGGTCAAGAGAGGTCGTCCGGTGGGCGGCTACACTGCGCGGCCTCTTCTCCCCCGAAGAATCCGCAATGCGCAACAATCCGATGGTCCTGGGCATCGCCAACGGCGTAGCCGCGGGCGCGCTGTGGGGCGTGGTGTTCCTGGCGCCTGCCGTGCTGCACACGTTCAACGCCCTGCAGCTGTCTGCCGGCCGTTATCTGGTCTATGGCCTCATCGCCGTGATCCTGCTGCTGCCGCGCTGGAGGCGGCTGGCGCCGAGGCTGGGGCGCGCAGAATGGTACGGCCTGCTGTGGCTGAGCCTGGCGGGCAACCTGGTGTACTTCCTGCTGCTGGCCACGGCCGTGCAGTGGGCCGGTGGCGCTGCGGCCTCGCTGATCGTCGGCCTGATTCCGGTCGTGGTGACCCTGGTGGGCGTGCGCGAGCAGGGGGCGGTTCCCCTGAAGCAGCTGTTGCCGGCTCTGGCGCTGTGCGTGCTTGGCGTGACCCTGGTGGGGTGGGAGGCGCTGATGTCCGAACACCTGGCGACGCCCTGGCGGCAGCGCCTGATCGGCCTGCTGTGTGCCTTCGGTGCACTGTTCTCGTGGGCGTTGTACTCGATCGGCAACAGCCGCTGGCTGGCGCGGCGCCCGGATCTGTCCAGCCATGACTGGTCGTTGCTGACGGGTGTCACCACCGGCGGGTTGTCCCTGCTGCTGGTACCGATGGCCTTCGCCGGGTCCGCCGACAGCCATACGGCCGCACAATGGGGCGCATTCTGGGCCATCAGCGCAGGTGTCGCGGTCGTGGCGTCGATCGTGGGCAACGCATTCTGGAACCGTGCCAGCCGTCTGCTGCCGCTGACCCTGACCGGGCAGATGATCGTGTTCGAAACCCTGTTCGCGCTGCTGTACGCATTTGCCTGGCAGCAGCGCTGGCCAACCGTGCTGGAGGCATTGGCGATCGTGTTCCTGGTGGCGGGAGTGATGCTGTGCGCGCACGCTCACCGCGCGCCACGCGCGATCGCCGAACATGCCGGCTGAATGGCCATCTCAGAGTCGACGATCGCTGCTTTGTCTCAGTTGCAACCAAATGACGGCACGTTGGCAGATGATCGGCGCAGGGAGTTTTTGCGCTGCAGCACTTGACAGCAGCGGGCTGAACAGTGTTTTCTGTCCGTCATGGTCCTTGATGCCGCCACCGTCAGTCTGATTGCACCCGCTACCGCGGGCCGTCCGACTGCACCGGCCGCCATCACCACCATTACCACCACCACCGTCACCACTGCCCTGGTGCGGCCCGTCGTCTTCGTGTAACTCCCGAAAACCACGGCCCCGCACCATCCAGGTGGCGGGGAAACTCGACACCTGCATGCGACGGGGCCTCCTGCCGAGGTCTGCATGTCTTCCCACGTTCTCCCCCCTCCTGTTGCCCCGGCCGAGCTGGCCGCGCCGTCCACGGTCGTGCACAAGTTCGGCGGCACTTCGGTGGCCGACGCCGAGCGCTACCGCCATGTCGGCAGCCTGCTGCGGGCCCGCCCCGAATCGCAGCAGGTCACCGTTGTCTCGGCCATGAAGGGCGTCACCGATGCGTTGATTGAACTGGCCCAGCTGGCGGCGCGGGGAGACGAGGGGTGGCGCGAGGCCTGGCATGCGTTGCGTGCCCGCCATCGTGGGGCCGCGGTGGCCCTGCTCGGCGAACAGGTGGGCGACACCGTGGAGTGGATCGATGCGCGTTTCGAGCAGCTGTCCGAAGTACTGGCCGCGCTGACCGTGATCGGCGAGCTGCCGCGTGAAGTGCTCGACCGCGTGCAGGGCCTGGGCGAGGTGTTCTCCGCGCAGCTGCTCGGTACGTACCTGCGCGCATGCGGCGAGGACTGCGCCGTCCTTGATGCACGCGACGTGCTCGTGGTCGGCCACGGCGAGCTGGGCGTGGATGTGGACTGGGAAGCCAGCGCCGACCGTCTGGCGAAATGGCGCCTGCAGCATCCGCAGACGCGCGTGGTCGCCACCGGGTTCGTCGCCCGGGACCGCAACGACCGCATCACCACGCTTGGCCGCAACGGCAGTGACTACTCCGGCGCGATCTTCGCCGCGCTGTTCAATGCCGACGAGCTGCACATCTGGACCGATGTCGATGGTGTGCTGTCGGCCGACCCGCGACTTGTGCCGGAGGCGGTGCAGCTCGAGTCGCTGAGCTACGACGAAGCCTGTGAGCTGGCGTACTTCGGCGCGAAAGTGGTGCACCCGCAGACGATGTCGCCCGCGATCCGGCTGGGGCTGCCGATCTTCATCCGCAACACCTTCCAGCCGGCCCATCCGGGTACGCGCATCAGCGCCGAGCGCTCGCCCCGCGGACCGGTGAAGGGGCTCACGCTGAGTCCCGACCTGGCCCTGCTGAATCTCGAGGGGACCGGCCTGATCGGCGTGCCTGGCACCGCCGAGCGCGTATTCGCAGCGTTGCGCCAGGCGCAGGTGTCGGTGGTGATGATCTCGCAGGGTTCTTCGGAGCACTCGATCTGCTGCGTGGTGCGGGCTGCCGAAGCGGGCCGTGGCCGCGGAGCGTTGCTGCAGGCCTTTGCCCACGAACTGTCGGTCGGCCAGGTGCAGCGCGTGCAGGTCCACGAAGGGGTCAGCGTGCTGGCGGCGGTGGGCGATGGCATGGCGGGCCAGCCCGGTGTGGCTGCGCGCCTGTTCGAGGCGCTCGGCCGGGCGCAGGTCAATATCCTGGCGATCGCCCAGGGTTCCTCCGAGCGCAACATCTCGGTGGCCGTGGATAGCGCTGACGCGACGCGCGCGCTGCGCGCCGCCCACGCCGGATTCTGGTTGTCGCCGCAGACGTTCGCGGTGGGCGTGATCGGGCCAGGCAACGTCGGTGCCGCGCTGCTGGATCAGTTGCTGGCGGCGCGCCCGCAGCTGCTGGCCAAGGCCAATGTCGATCTGCGCCTGCGTGCACTGGCATCGCGTTCGCGGATGCGGCTGGAGGCCGATGGTCTGCATGCCGACTGGCGGCAGGCGCTGCAGGCGGGCGGTGAGGCCAGCGATCTCGACCGCTTCACCGAGCATCTGCTGGCCGCGCACCTGCCGCATGCGGTGGTGATCGACTGCAGTGGCAGCAGCGAGGTCGCCGAGCGCTATGCCGATTGGCTGGCCGCGGGCATCCATGTGGTCACCCCGAACAAACAGGCAGGCGCCGGCCCGCTGTCGCGCTACCAGCGGATCCGTGCGGCGGCGGCTGCCAGCGGCGCGCGCTTCCGCTATGAGGCGACCGTGGGCGCCGGCCTGCCGGTGATCACCACGCTGCGCGATCTGGTCGATACCGGCGACGAGGTGCTGGCCATCGAAGGCATTTTCTCGGGCACGCTGGCCTGGCTGTTCAACCGCTTCGACGGCAGCCAGCCGTTCTCCTCGCTGGTGGCGCAGGCGCGTTCGATGGGCTACACCGAGCCGGATCCCCGCGATGACCTGTCGGGCGTGGATGTCGCGCGCAAGCTGGTGATCCTGGCGCGCGAGGCCGGCCACGCACTCAGTCTTGAACAGGTGCAGGTGGAAAGCCTGGTGCCGGCGCTGCTTCGCGAAGGCAGCGTCGAGGACTTCATGGCCCGCCTGGGCGAGTCTGATGCATCACTGCAGCAACGCCTGCAGGACGCGCGCGAGCGCGGCGCAGTGCTGCGCTATGTGGCCAGGCTTGACGCGGACGGCGCGTCGGTGGGTCTGCACGAGCTGCCGGCGGCACACGCGTTCGCCAACCTGCGCCTGACCGACAACGTGGTGCAGTTCCGCACCCGCCGCTACTGTGACAATCCGCTGGTGGTGCAGGGGCCCGGCGCGGGACCGGAGGTCACGGCTGCAGGCGTGTTTGCCGACCTGCTGCGGGTGGCGGCCGGTGAAGGGGCGCGCCTGTGATCGCACGTGCATTCGCACCGGCATCAGTGGCCAATGTGGCAGTGGGGTTCGACATTCTGGGCCATGCCATCGCCGGTATCGGCGACACGGTCAGCGTGCGCCGCATCGATGAGCCTGTGGTGCGTATCGCGGCGATCCGTGGCAGTGCGGTCGAGCTTCCACTGGAGGCAGCGGGCAACACGGCTGGCGCGGCACTGCTGTCACTGCGCGAGGGCCTGGGCCTGGGCTACGGGTTCGAGCTGGAGATCGACAAGGGCATTCCGTTCGGCTCCGGCATGGGTGGCTCAGCAGCATCCTGCGTCGCGGCACTGGTTGCAGCCAACGCGCTGCTGGATGCGCCGCTGCCACGCGCCGCGCTGTATCCGCACGCGCTCGACGGCGAAGCGGTGGCCAGCGGCGGTCGTCATGGGGACAATGTCGGTCCCTTGCTGGCGGGCGGGCTGGCGCTGTGCACCGCCGACAGGGTGGTGTCCGTGCCGGTGCCTGCGTGCTGGCACAGCCTGCTGGTGCATCCGCATGCCGTGCTGGAAACGCGCAGGGCACGGCAGGCGCTGCAGGGCAGTTATGAGCTGCGCGAGTTTGTCGCCCAGAGCGCGAATCTGGCCCTGGTCCTCAGCGGCTGCCATCGCGGCGATGCCACGCTGGTGCGCGCAGGCTTGCGCGATGTGCTGATCGAGCCACGACGTGCCGGCCTGATCGCGGGATTCGAGGCAGCGCGTGACGCCGCGCTGTCGGCGGGCGCGATGGGCGCGGGTATATCCGGTGCCGGTCCCAGTGTGTTTGCCTGGTTCGAGGACGCGATGCAGGCGCAGGCTGCCGCAGGGCAGGTTCGGGCGGCATTTGCGGCTGCCGGCTTCGACAGTGACGCCTGGGTCTCGCCGTTGGACGCGGCGGGAGCACGACTGTGCTGACTTCTTTCCTCTCATTGGATACCGATCCCATGCAATTCGTTTCCACCCGCGGCCAGTCGCCGGCCGTCGGCCTGAGTGCCGCCATCGCCGCCGGCCTCGCCCCCGATGGGGGGCTATATGTGCCCAACGCCTTGCCTGCGCCGCATCATGTGCAGCAGGGCGAGACCCTCGCCGAAACCGCCGCCGATCTGCTGGCACCCTTCTTCGACGGCGACGCGCTGCAGGAGGCGCTGCCTTCGATCTGCCGTGAGGCGTTCGATTTTCCGGTGCCGTTGCGTCCGCTTGGCGGTGGCGACTACGTCCTCGAGCTGTTCCATGGTCCCACTGCGGCCTTCAAGGACATCGGTGCACGTTTCCTGGCAGGCGCGCTGTCGAGGCTGCAGGCGGGCAAGGGACGCGACCTGACGATCGTCGTTGCCACGTCCGGTGATACCGGTGCCGCCGTGGCGGCGGCCTTCCATCGCCAACCGGGCGTGCGCGTGGTGGTGCTGTATCCGGATGGCCGGGTATCGCCGCGCCAGGCGCACCAGCTCGGCTGCTTCGGCGACAACATCCAGGCGCTGCGCGTGGCGGGTTCGTTCGACGACTGCCAGGCCATGGTCAAGCAGGCGCTGGCCGATCGGGCGTTGCAGGTGGACGTGCCGCTGAGTTCGGCCAACAGCATCAGCCTGGGGCGTCTTCTGCCACAGATGAGCTACTACGCGCATGCGGCACTCGTCCATCATGGGCAGCATCGGCGCCGGCTCAATCTGGTGGTGCCGACCGGCAACCTGGGCAACGCGATGGCTGCGGTGCTGGCACGCACGCTGGGGGTTCCCATCGGACAGATCGTGCTGGCCACCAATGCCAATGATGTGCTGCCGAAGTACTTCGAGGGCGGCGCGTATCAGCCACAGGCCAGTGTCGCCACGGTTGCCAATGCGATGGATGTGGGCGCGCCGAGCAACTTCGAGCGCCTGCGCTGGCTGTACGACGGCGACGATGCCGAACTGCGCGCAGCCTTCCGTGCTTTCGCGGTGGATGATGTGACCATCCGCGCCACCATCGCCAGTGCGCACGCCAGCGGGGGCGAGCTGTTCTGCCCGCATACCGCGACGGCAGTGAAGGTGCTGCAGGACCTCCGCGCGGGCGGGGCGAAGGGCGACTGGGCGGTGGTGGCAACCGCGCACCCGGCCAAGTTCGAGGCGGTAGTGGAGCCATTGATCGGCGAAGCAGTGCCGGTGCCTCCGGCGCTGGCGGCGCTGCTGCAGCGTCCCGCGCATGCGGAACCGCTGGCTGCCGACTATGCGGCGCTGCGCGAGGTGCTGCTGCGCTGACGGACAGGTGCCGGGCATGGCCCGGCGTCGTCTGAAGCAAGGAGCAGGGTGGGGCGCCCGGTACCACCGGGCGCAGGTCGTGGCGCGACGCTCAACCCTGGACGTCGCCCGCCAGCTGGCGCAGCCCGTCCTCGTCGAGGATCTCCACGACGTTCAGGTGCGGCAGCGCGATCAGCGCCTGCTGACGCAGCTTGGTGAAAGTGCGGCTGACCGTCTCCATGGTCAGGCCGAGGTGGTCGGCGATGTCGCCGCGCCCCATCGGCAGCGAGACGCGCAGGCCGTCGCCGCCCAGTCGCGCCTCGCGCGCGGCCAGGCGCAGCAGGAAGTCAGCCAGCTTTTCCGCAGGCTGCAGCCGCGCCAGGGCGAGGGCCGCATCCTGCGCAGCGTCCAGCTCCTGGCAGGCGCGTTGCAGCAGCTTGCGCTCCAGGTGCGGATAACGCCCGCGCAGCGCCTTCATCTGCGGCAGCGCGACGCGGCAGACCCGGCTGTCAGCGATCGCCTCGATGTCGTAGCGGTGATGGTCGCTGCCGCTCAGGCCCAGGTAGTCGCCCGGCAGCACGAAGCCATTGATCTGGCGGCGGCCGTCGGCCAGCGTCCGCACCAGGCGCAGTGCGCCGGCGGTCAATGTATAGACATGCTGGCGCTCTTCGCCGGTGCGGGCGAGGGTGCTGCCCATCGTCACCGCCTGCGAGACGGTCACCTGTTCAAGTGCCTGCACTTCATCAGGAGACAGCGCCGAACACACCGCCAGGTGGCGGACCGAGCAGTGCAGGCAGTCCAGCGTGGAGCAGAACTGCCCGGCGGTGTCGTTGTTGGCGGACGGGGCGCCGGAAGGCCGGGACATGGTGCGTGGGCGTATCGCGGGCGGGGAGGGCCTTATGATACTTCAAGCGGCTGTTCGACCCTGCGTCAGGCGGCCGCGCGCTCCAGGGCGCTAGAATGTCGCCCCCTCCCACGTCCCGTTCCAGCAGGAGTTGCTCCCGTGATCAAGCCCCGTACCCCGCCCGGCACCCTTGAGCTGCTGCCGCGCGAGCAGATTGCGTTCCAGCGCATGCTGGACGTCATCCGCCGCAACTACGAGCGCTTCGGGTTCCTGCCGGTGGAGACGCCGGTGTTCGAGCTGTCCGATGTGCTGCTGACCAAGTCCGGTGGCGAGACCGAGCGCCAGGTGTACTTCGTGCAGTCCACCGGTGCGCTGGCCAATGCCGCCGAGTCGGGTGACCGCTCGCTTCCGGAAATGGCCCTGCGCTTCGACCTGACCGTGCCGCTGGCGCGCTATGTGGCTGAGCATGAGCACGAACTGACATTCCCGTTCCGGCGCTATCAGATGCAGCGGGTGTACCGTGGTGAGCGTGCCCAGCGCGGCCGTTTCCGCGAGTTCTACCAGTGCGACATCGACGTGATCGGCAAGGACAGCCTGAGCGTGCGGTACGACGCCGAAGTGCTGGCGGTGATCCACGCGGTGTTCTCGGAGCTGCGCATCGGAGACTTCAGCATCCAGTTGAACAACCGCAAGCTGATGCGTGGCTTCTTCGAAAGCCTGGGCGTGGCCGAGGGCGAGCGCCAGCTGGCGGTGCTGCGTGAAGTGGACAAGCTGGACAAGCGGGGCGCCGACTACGTGCGCGAGACGCTGGTGGGCGACGGGTTCGGCATTCCGGCCGGACAGGTCGAGAAGATCCTGGCATTCGTGGCCGTGCGTTCGCAGGGGCATGCCGATGCGCTGGCCCAGCTTTCGGCGCTGGAGGACGCTGCGGGGTCCTCGGAAACGCTGCGTGCCGGCGTGGCAGAGCTGCGCGAAGTGCTGCAGCTGGTGCAGGCGCTGGGTGTGCCGGAGAGTGCCTACTGCCTCAACTTCTCCATCGCCCGTGGCCTGGATTACTACACCGGCACCGTCTATGAGACCACGCTGACCGACCACCCGCAGATCGGTTCGATCTGCTCCGGCGGCCGCTATGAAGACCTGGCCAGCCACTACAGCAAGTCGAAGCTGCCCGGCGTCGGCATTTCGATCGGCCTGTCGCGCCTGTTCTGGCAGCTGCGTGAGGCGGGCCTGATCGACGGGATCGAGGCCAGCAGCGTGCAGGCGCTGGTGGCGCTGATGGACGAGCAGGGCATGGCGCAGTCACTGGATATCGCCCGCCGCCTGCGGGCCGGTGGCATCAACACCGAAGTGCAGATGGAGCCGAAGAAGATCGGCAAGCAGTTCCAGTACGCGGCCAAGGCGGGCATCCGCTTCGTGGCGCTCGTCGGCGAGGACGAACTGGCGCGCGGGGTGGTGGCGGTGAAGGATCTGCTCCGCGAGCAGCAGTTCGAGGTATCCCGCGAGGAGCTGGCCAGCACCCTGCAGGTGGAACTGGAACAGTCGAAGGTGATGGTGTGAACTGACATTGCCGTGCCGCCGCTCTCCCGGTGGGGCGGCGCTGACCTGGATGACGCCCGCCTCTGGCGGGCGTTTTTCGTTTCCGGAACCTGAATGCTCGGGTGGAGGCGATGGGGTGGTTTGACGCACTGCGCAAGAATGCGCTAATGTACTAGCGCGCTATTACATTGATGCAAGAGAACCGCCCCGTGAAAGCCCGCCCCGACATCGCCGCCAAAGACCCCCAGGCCGATCTGGAAGCCCTGGCCCAGGCGTTCGCGGCCCTGCGTGAGCCGGAGCAGGTCATGGCTTTCCTGCGTGACCTGTGTACTCCGGCCGAGCTGGAGGCCATGGCCGACCGCTGGAAAGTGGTGCCGCTCCTGCAGCAGGGGGTGCCGTACCGCGAGATCCACGAACGCACCGGGGTCAGCGTGACCACCACCGGGCGGGTGGCGCGCTCGCTCGAGCATGGCCATCGAGGCTATGCCGCTGCCATCGACCGTCTGGCCTCGCGCTGATCCGCGCCCCGTACCGAACTTCGAGACCTTCCCATGAGTGCAACCCAGGCAGCCCCGGCACGAGACCGGCTGCGTATCGCCATCCAGAAGAGCGGGCGGCTTGCCGAGCCCGCCCGCAACCTGCTCAGTGCCTGCGGCCTGAGCTGGCGCGAAAGCCGTGACAAGCTGTTCTGCTACGGAGAATCGTTGCCGGTGGACCTGCTGCTGGTGCGCGACGACGACATTCCTGGCCTGATTGCCGACGGTGTCTGCGACCTGGGCATCGTCGGTCGTAACGAACTGGACGAGCAGGCCGCCGCGCGTCGCCAGATCGGCCTGCCGGATGCCTATCAGGCCCTGCGGGGGCTGGGTTTCGGCCAGTGCCGGCTGATGCTGGCGGTGCCGGAGGACTGGCAATGGCAGGGGCCGGCACAGCTGGCCGGCATGCGGATCGCCACCAGCTATCCCGCCATCCTCAAGGCATGGCTGGTTGAGCAGGGCGTGGACGCGCAGGTGGTGGAGCTGTCCGGTTCGGTTGAGATCGCCCCACGGCTGGGCACGGCCGACCTGATCTGCGATCTGGTGTCGAGCGGTGCCACCCTGCGTGCCAACCAGCTTGTGCCGGTGCACAACCTGCTGGACAGCGAGGCGGTGCTGGCCGGTGCGGTGCGCGTGCCCGATGACGCTCGAGCGGGCCTGCGCGCCATGCTGCTGCGCCGCCTCGATGGCGTGGTACAGAAGCAGGACCGCAAGCTGCTGATGTTCCGCGCCAGCGAAGACCGTGTTGATGCCCTGGCCCAGCTGCTGGCCGATGCCGGGCCGCTGGAGCGCCTGCCGGCTGACGGCGGCACGCTGCGGCTGCAGACCATGTGCCCCGGACCACTGAGCTGGCAGCGCATGGAAGAGCTTGAGCGTGCGGGCGCGCAGGGCCTGATGGTGTTGAGCGTGGAGCGGTCGCTGGCATGAATCGTCTGATCTGGTCGCAACTTGATGAGGCTGCGCGCAGCGCGGCACTGACCCGCCCGGTGCAGGCCGTGGCCCAGCAGACGCGCGATGCGGTCGCGACCCTGATCGCGCAGGTGCGCGCGCAGGGCGACGAGGCGCTGCGTGTGATCACCGCACGCTTTGACGGTGTGCAACTGCCGTCTTTTGAAGTGTCTGACGCCGAATTCGCGACTGCCGAAGCGGCGGTGCCAGGCGATCTGCGCCAGGCCATGGTGGAAGCGGCCGGGCGCATCGCGCGCTTCCACAGCGCAGGCATGGGCCAGGGCTATGCGGTGGAGACCGCGCCGGGCGTGGTCTGTGAACGCATGCTGCGGCCGATCGGCCGGGTCGGCCTGTATGTGCCGGCCGGCAGCGCACCGTTGCCGTCCACGGCGTTGATGCTGGGCGTGCCGGCGCAGCTGGCCGGGTGCCCGCAGGTGGTGCTGTGCACACCACCGCGCGCCGACGGCAGCGCCGATCCGGCGGTGCTGGTGGCTGCCCGGCTGACCGGCGTGCAACGCGTTTTCAAGCTGGGCGGCGCGCAGGCGATCGCTGCGATGGCCTATGGCACCGCCAGCGTTCCGGCCTGCGACAAACTGTTCGGGCCCGGCAACAGCTTCGTCACCGAAGCCAAGCAGCAGGTCGCGCAGAACGGTGCAGCGGCGATCGACATGCCTGCAGGGCCGTCGGAAGTTCTGGTGATTGCCGATGCCGGTGCCAATCCGGCGTTTGTGGCTGCCGATCTGCTGTCGCAGGCCGAACACGGCCCCGATTCGCAGGTGCTGCTGCTGACCGATGATGCCGCGATGCTGGCCGCGGTCGAGTCCGAAGTGGAACGCCAAGTCGCGCTGCTGCCGCGGCAGGATATCGCCCGCCAGGCGCTTTCGGCGTCGCGCCTGATCCTGGTCGACACGCTGGCCGATGCCTTCGCGATCAGCAACCGCTACGCCCCTGAGCACCTGATCCTGGCCCTGCGCGAACCACGCGGCTGGCTTGATCGGGTGCAGGCCGCAGGCTCGGTGTTCCTGGGTGATTACACCCCCGAGGCATTGGGCGACTACTGCAGTGGTACCAACCATGTGCTGCCCACCGCAGGCGCCGCACGTGCGTACAGTGGTGTCAGCGTGGCCAGCTTCCAGAACTTCATCAGCGTGCAGAGTGCCAGCGCCGCCGGGTTGGCGGCGATCGGTGGCTGCGCGCGCACCCTTGCCAGCGCCGAAGGGCTGGACGCGCACGAGCGCGCCGTTGCCCTGCGCATGGAGGTGGCTGCATGAATGCCGGGATCGACGAGGTACTGGCGCTGGTGCGCACCGACCTGCAGGCCTTTGCAGGTTACAGCTCGGCGCGCAGTGCGGCAGTGCAGGGCGATGTCTGGCTGAACGCCAACGAATCGGCCTGGGCCAACCCCGCGGACGCCGAGGGCCGCAGCCGGCGCTATCCAGAGCCCCAGCCACAGGCGTTGCGCGATGGACTGGCTTCGCTGTACGGCGTGCAGCCGCAACAGGTGCTGGTCGGGCGTGGCAGCGATGAAGCCATCGACCTGCTGGTGCGTGCGCTGTGCGTGCCGGGGCGCGATGGTGTGCTGGTCACGCCGCCGGTGTTCGGCATGTATGCGGTCTGTGCACGGCTGCAGGGCGCGCCTCTGATCGAGGTGCCTCTGGTCGATGCCGCCGACGGCCTGCACGCCGACCTGGATGCGGTGATCGAATCGGCCAGAGCGCGCAATGCGAAGCTGGTGTTTCTGTGTGCGCCCTCCAACCCGGCCGGCAGCGATATCGCCCTGACCGACATCGAGCGTGTGGCCGAAGCCTTGCGCGGTCGGGCGCTGGTCGTGGTCGATGAAGCCTATGTCGAGTACGCGCAGCGGCCTTCGGCGACCTCCCTGCTTGCCACGCACGCCAATGTGGCAGTGCTGCGTACGCTGTCAAAGGCCCATGCGCTGGCGGCCGCACGGATCGGAACGTTGATCGCCGCAGCGGAACTGATCGCGGTGCTGCGTCGCTGCCAGGCACCGTATCCGGTACCGACGCCGTGCGCGGAACTGGCGGTGCAGGCGCTGCAGCCGGGAGCGCTGGCACGCACACGCGAGCGCGTGGCCACCGTGATCACCGAACGCGAGCGCCTGCGTACTGCGCTGCAGGGCCTGCCTGGCGTACGCCAGGTCCATGCGTCCGCAGGCAACTACCTGCTGGTGCGCTTTGCCGATGCCCAGGGCGCGTTCGATGCGTTGCTGGCGGCCGGCGTGGTGGTGCGCGACCAGCGTGCAGCCCCGCAGCTGGACGATGCGCTGCGGATCAGCATCGGCAGCCCCGAAGAGAATGACCGCGTGCTTGCGGCCCTGTCGGCCCGGAGGGCCGTTGCATGACCCCGATCCTGTTCATCGACCGCGACGGTACCCTCATCGAGGAACCTTCCGACTTCCAGATCGACGCCTACGAGAAGCTGCGCTTCGTGCCGCAGGTGATTCCGGCACTGCTGAAGCTGCGTGATGCCGGCTACCAGTTCGTCATCGTCACCAACCAGGATGGCCTCGGCAGCGAGGGCTATCCGCGCGCCAGCTTCGACGGACCGAACGATCTGATGCTGCAGATCTTCGAAAGCCAGGGCATCGTGTTTCGTGACGTGCTGATCGACTGCAGCTGGCCGCAGGACAATGCCCCGACCCGCAAGCCCGGCATCGGCCTGATGACGGCCTACCTGCAGGACCGCAGCATCGACTGGGCACGCTCGGCGATGGTCGGCGACCGCATCACCGACCTGCAGTTCGCCGACAACCTCAACATCCGTGGCTTCCAGTTGCGCACGGAGCAGTTCGGCGGTGACTGGGACTGGCCGGGCATCGCCCACGCGCTGGCCGATGCGCCGCGCACGGCCGTGGTCCAGCGCAACACGAAGGAAACGAAGATCCGCGTCGAGCTGGATCTGGATCGCGCCGGTGACGCCAACATCCGCACCGGGTTGCCGTTCTTCGATCACATGCTGGAACAGATCGGCAAGCACGGTGGTTTTGCGCTGGACATCCGCGCCGAGGGCGACCTGCACATCGACGAGCATCACACCATCGAGGACACCGGGCTGGCGCTGGGCCAGGCGCTGCGCGAAGCCTTGGGTGACAAGCGCGGCATCGGCCGCTACGGGTTCACCCTGCCGATGGACGAGACCCTGGCCAGCGCAGCGCTGGACTTCAGTGGCCGGCCCTATTTCGTCTTCGAGGGCGAGTTCAAGCGTGAGCGCGTTGGCGACATGCCGACCGAACTGGTGCCGCATTTCTTCCGCTCGCTGTGCGATGCAGGTGGATTGAACCTCAATCTGCAGGTGCGCGGTGACAATGACCACCACAAGGTGGAGGCCTGTTTCAAGGCGCTGGCCCGCGCGCTGCGCCCGGCACTGGCGCGCCGGGGCACGGCGCTGCCCTCGACCAAGGGGGCCCTGTGAGCGAAGTCGCGCTGATCGATGCCGGTGGCGCCAATCTGGGTTCCGTACGCTATGCGCTGGAACGGCTGGGTGCCAGTGTGCGCCTGGTACGCGACGCAGAGGGGCTGGCGGGCGCACGGCGGGTGATCCTGCCCGGCGTCGGTGCGGCAGGGCCGGGCATGCAGCGCCTGCATGCGCAGGGACTGGTGGAGCCCTTGCGACGGATCGAGGTGCCGTTGATGGGCATCTGCCTGGGCATGCAGCTGCTGTTCGAGCGCTCGGAAGAAGCCGGTGTGGAAGCGCTCGGCCTGATTCCCGGGGTGGTGCGCAAGCTGGTGCCGGCGTGCGGCATCCGCGTGCCGCACATGGGATGGAACCGCCTGCTGCCACTGCGGTCCTCGCTGCTGCTGCGCGATGTGCCTGATCGCGCAAGCGCCTACTTCGTGCACAGCTATGCGGCGCCATTGAACAGCCACACGGTGGCCGCCTGCGATCACGGCGGCCTGTTCACTGCCGTGGTGGAGCAGGGGCGCTACTTCGGTGCGCAGTTCCATCCCGAACGCTCCGGCGACACCGGATCGCTGATGTTGCGCAACTTCCTCGAGGGCACCGCTGCATGAGTTTCACCGTCTACCCCGCACTGGATATCCGCGAAGGCCGTGTGGTGCGGCTGCGGCAGGGCGATTACGCGCAGGAAACGCACTACGGCGACGATCCCCTGCCGCGCGCGCAGGCATTCGCCGCGCAGGGCGCGCGTTGGATGCACCTGGTCGATCTGGACGCAGCGCGTGCCGGTGGCTACACGCTGGCCCCGCTGCTGGCAGCGGTTCGCACGCAGACGACGTTGCAGGTGCAGACCGGCGGCGGTGTGCGTGGGCGTGATGATGTGGCGCGCATTCTCGATGCGGGCGCGAGCCGGGTGGTGGTAGGGTCGCTGGCAGTGCGCAGGCCCGATGAAGTGGTCGGCTGGCTGCAGGCGTTCGGTGCCGATCACATCACCATCGCGCTGGATGCACGCCAGGACCCTCAGGGCCAGTGGCAGCTGCCGGTGCATGGCTGGACCGAGAATGCGGGCGTGACCCTGGATGACCTTGCCCTGCGGTATGCACGCGCGGGCATGCGCCACCTGTTGTGTACCGATATCGCCCGTGACGGCATGCTGGCCGGGCCGAACATCGGCCTGTACCAGCACCTGGTGGCGCTGCTGCCAGGCGTGCAGGTGCAGGCGTCCGGTGGCATCCGCGATGTGGCCGACGTGGCCGATGCGCGTGCTGCCGGCTGTGGCGGCGCCATCCTTGGCAAGGCGCTGCTGGAACAGCGCATGGACCTGGCGGAGGCGCTGGCATGCTGAGCCGCCGCATCATTCCCTGCCTGGACGTGCGCGAAGGACGGGTGGTCAAGGGGGTGCGCTTCCGCGACCACGTGGACATGGGGGATATCGCCGAGCTGGCGCAGCGTTACCGCGACCAGGGGGCCGATGAGCTGGTGTTCTACGACATCGGCGCCAGCCCCGAGGCGCGTTCGGTCGATGTGGCCTGGGTCGAGCGCATCGCACGGCTGATCGATATCCCGTTCTGCGTAGCCGGTGGCATCGACAGCGTGGAAACCGCACGGCGGGTGCTGTTTGCCGGTGCCGACAAGATCTCGATCAATTCACCGGCACTGGGCCGTCCCGCACTGATCGACGAGCTGGCTGCCGAGTTCGGCGTGCAGTGCGTGGTGGTCGGCGTCGACTCGGTGCGCGAGGCCGATGGCGAATGGCGGGTGCGCCGCTTCAGCGGCGACCCGGACAAGACCCGGGCGGTACCCATACGGACGCTGGATTGGATCGTCGAGGCACAGCGCCGCGGCGCAGGCGAGATCGTGCTGAACTGCATGGACAGCGATGGCGTGCGCCGCGGCTACGATGTGGCCCAGCTGCAGCAGGCGCGTGCGTTGTGCCAGGTGCCGCTGATCGCGTCCGGCGGTGCGGGCACGATGGAGCATTTCGCCGAGGCCTTCGACCGCGCCGACGTGGATGGTGCGCTGGCCGCCAGCGTGTTCCACAGCGGCGCCATCGCCATTGCAGACCTGAAGCGCTACCTGCGCGAACAGCAGATCGAGGTACGGGATGTCTATTGAGGTGCGACCGTCACTGCAGGCCCTGCAGGGGCTGGACTGGAGCAAGGGGGACGGCCTGCTGCCTGCGGTGGTGCAGGACGCCGACACCCTGCAGGTGCTGATGCTGGGTTACGTCAGCGCGGAGTCGCTGGCGGCGACGCTTGCCGTCGGGCACATGACCTTCTATAGCCGCAGCAGGCAGCGGCTGTGGACCAAGGGCGAGCAGTCCGGCAACGTGCTGGCGGTGCAGTCCATCAGCGTGGACTGCGATGCCGATACGCTGCTGGTGCTGGCCCGTCCGGCAGGACCGACCTGCCACACCGGTGCGGAGAGCTGTTTCGACCAGGCGCCGAAGGATTTCCTGGGCGGGCTGGGGCAACTGGTGGCCATGCGTGAAGCGCAGCGTCCGCCTGGCAGTTACACCACCCGCCTGTTCGAGGACGGCATCCGCCGCATCGCGCAGAAGGTGGGCGAGGAAGGCGTGGAGACCGCTCTGGCCGCAGTCGCACAGGATGACGCGGCGCTGCTGGGCGAGGCTTCGGACCTGCTGTATCACCTGCTGGTGCTGCTGCGCGCACGCGGCCTGTCGCTTGACGACGCCCGGCGGGTGCTGGAAACGCGCCATCGTTGATGGCTGCATGTGGCCTGCGGTCCGCACGCGCTTTCGGCGCCGGCGCCGGCCCGGTTGCATCCGGGCGGCAGATAGCCATGGCTCCGCTCTACAATAGGCAGTCTTCTTCTTTGCCGGATTGCCCATGAAATCGCCCGCTGCGTGGCTGTGCTGCCTGTTGCTGACCTCGCCGGCCTGGGCTGCGGATACGGTTGTCAGCGGCAAGGTCTACCTGGAACGCGACGGCAGGCCCGGCCGTGGTGCAACCGACCCGGGCCTGGCCGGGGTGCAGGTGTCCAACGGCGAGCGCATCGTGAAGACCGCGGCCGATGGCAGCTACAGCCTGCCCGTGCGCGAGGGCCAGACGGTGTTCGTGATCAAGCCGGATGCATACGCGTTCCCGAAGGCGAGCGACGGGCTGCCGTCATTCTGGCGTCATTTCCAGCCCAACGGCTCGCCTGCACTGAAGTACGGTGGCATCGCCGCAACCGGCGAGGCCACCCGCAACTGGGACTTCGCGCTGCAGACGGATCGTCATGACAACCGGCGTGGTTTCCAGATGCTGGTGTTCACTGATTCACAGACCGCAAGCCTCAAGGACATCGGCTACTACCAGCAGTCCATCGTGGCGCCGCTGATCGGCCAGACCCGGGCGCGGCTTGGCACGACGCTCGGCGATATCGTCAATGATGACCTGACGCTGTATCCGGCCATCAACAAGGTCACCACGCAGCTGGGTGTGCCGTGGTTCCATGTGCCGGGCAACCACGATCTCGATTTCGATGCCGCCGTTGACGAGCATTCGCTGGACAGCTGGCGCAACGTCTACGGCCCGGACACGTACGCCGTGGAGGAGGGCGGTGCCAGCTTCGTGTTCCTCGACGATGTGGTGTACGACCCGAAGGCGAGGCCGAGCTATGTCGGTGGCCTGCGCGAGGATCAGTTCGCGTTCCTTGCCGCCTACCTCAAGGGTCTGCATCGCGACCGCCTGCTGGTGCTGGGCATGCACATTCCGCTGTTCGATGCAGCGCCGGGTCGCGAGAGCTTCCGGCACGCCGACCGGCAGCGCCTGTTCGACCTGCTGAAGGACTTCCGCAACGTGCTGGTCCTGAGCGGCCACAGCCACACCCAGCAGCATGTCTACCATGGCAAGGCCGAGGGCTGGCACGGCGAAAAACCGCTGCACGAGTACAACGTCGGTGCCAACTGCGGCGCGTTCTGGTCCGGTGTGAAGGATGCTGCCGGTGTGCCGGACAGCACCATGAGCGACGGCACGCCAAAGGGCTACGCGTTGCTGGATGTGGCTGGCAACGGCAGCTATCGCCTGCAGTATCGCGTGGCCGGCGCGCCAGCCAGCGAACAGATCGGCCTGCATGCGCCGAAGGTGCTGCGCCAGGGCGCGTATCCGGCGTGGGGCGTGTACGCCAACGTGTACATGGGTGAGGACGCGAGCGTGGTCGAGTACCGCGTGGACGGTGGGGCATGGCAGCCGATGAAGCAGGTCCGCCAGCCCGACCCGCGGCTGCTGGTGGAGAATGCGGCGGACGACCTGTCCAGCGTGCTGCGCGGTTACGATCGCTCGCCGGAGGCCACCGCTTCGCCGCATCTGTGGCGCGGCGCGCTGCCCACCCACCTGGCCGTGGGCGACCACAGGATCGACGTGCGTTCGACCCAGCCGGATGGTGCGGTATTCACCGCCACCACCCGTTATAGTCTGCAGACCGCAGAGCCCTGATCCGCAGGCGCCGCTGCGCGCTGCGTCCGGGTTGCCGCCACCCGGGCGCTGCGGACAAGGCCATGGCAGGGTCGGCATGCCGGCGCGGCGCCGCGCTAGGCAAAGCGACCCTGATGCCTGAGAATCGGTGCGATTCAATCGATTCAAGCAGGCCAGAGTGACCATCGCAGCAGTGCCCCCGGTTTCCACCGACTCCTCCCGCGGCGGTCTTCCGCGAAGCCTGGTCGTCGCCGATGTCGGCGGTACCTTTGCCCGCCTGGCGCTGGCTGAAACGCTGCCGGGACAGGCGCCACGGCTGGGCAGTCATCGCACCTACGCGTGTGCCGATCATTCCAGCCTGGCGGCGATTCTGGCCGACTTCACCCGGAGCCTCGCACTGCCGGTGCGGTCGGCGGTGGTCGCCATCGCCGGCCTGCTCGATGGCGATGTGCTGATCAATGCCAATCTGCCGTGGACGGTGTCGTTGTCCGCCACCCGCGCACAGTCCGGTCTGGACGATCTGCAGCTCATCAATGATTTCGAGGCGGTGGCACTGGCCATTCCCTACCTGCAGGCCGACACCCTGGTTCCATTGAACGGCGATGCCGACCCGGCGATGGCGTTCCCGGCGCTGGTGCTGGGGGCCGGTACCGGCCTGGGCGCGGCGCTGCGCTTCGCCGATGGCGGGCGTCCGGTGCTGCCCAGCGAGATCGGCCACGCTGCCCTGGGGGCCGGCAACGCGCTGGAGCTGGAGGTGCTGGGCAGGCTGCTGCAGCGGTGGCCACATGTGGACAACGAGCGTGTGCTGTCCGGCAGCGGTCTGATGAATCTGTATCCGTGCCTGTGCGAGCTGCGTGGCGTCACTCCGGTGTGGTCCAGCACCGAAGCGCTGATCGGCGCCGCACGCAGCGGCGAAGACGCACTTGCAGTGGAGACGCTGCAGGTGTTCTGCGCCTGGCTGGGCAGCCTGGCCGGCGATGCCGCCATCGCCGTGGGGGCCCGCTCGGTGTACCTGGCGGGCGGCATTTCCACCCACGTGCAGGATTTCCTCGCCGATGGCCGCTTCCGCGAGCGCTTCCTCAACAAGGGCGTGCTGGCCGACGTGCTGCGGCAGGTGCCGGTATGGCGGGTCGAACACGGCCAACTGGGCGTGCTGGGCGCCGCCGTCTGGCATGCGGCGCGGTACCACGTACACGATTGATCGGTGCTGCCGGCATCGGGCCGGCGACACGTTGCAGACTGGGAGGCAACATGGTGGATCGCAGGCAGTTCCTGCAGGCCGGAGCGCTGGCGGCTGGCATGGCCGCCCTGCCGGGCGTACAGGCACGTGTGCAGGGCGGAGCGAAGGTGGTCTCGACCTGGGACTTCGGTGTGCCGGCCAACCAGGCGGCATGGAAGGTCCTGGCGCAGGGCGGCAGTGCCCTGGACGCAGTGGAGGCCGGCGCACGCTGGGCCGAGAGCGAGCTGTGCAATCCCACCGTGGGCCATTGCGGCAATCCGGATCGGGACGGCGTGCTGAGCCTGGACGCGAGCATCATGGACGGCGATGGCCGCTGCGGTGCGGTGGCCGCGCTGGTCGACATCCCGCACCCGGTGTCGGTGGCCCGCAAAGTGATGGAAAACAGCCCGCACGTGTTGCTGGTGGGTGAAGGGGCGCAGCAGTTCGCCGTGCAGCAGGGCTTCGAGCGTAGGCGTCTGCTGACGCCGCAGGCCGAAGCGGCCTGGCGCGAGTGGTTGAAGACCGAGAAGTACCAGCCCCAGATCAACGCCGAGCGACGTGGCCTTCCCGGCAACAGCGACAACCATGACACCATCGGCATGCTGGCGCTGGATGCCCGGGGCCATCTTGCCGGTGCCTGTACCACCAGCGGCATGGCCTGGAAACTGCACGGCCGGGTTGGCGACAGTCCGATCATCGGCGCCGGCCTGTACGTCGACAACGAGGTCGGTGCCGCCACCGCATCGGGCGTGGGCGAAGAGATGATCCGCAATGCGGCCTCGTTCCTGGTGGTCGAGCTGATGCGCCAGGGTCGAACGCCCGCCCAGGCCTGCCGTGAGGCGATCGACCGCGTGGTACGCAAGCGTCCCGAGGCAAGCAGGACCCTGCAGGTGTGCTTCCTGGCCATGAACAAGCGGGGCGAGGTGGGCGCCTATGCGCTGCATCGCGGTTTCGTCTATGCCGTCTGCGATGCGCAGCGCCAGGACGACCTGCGCGATTCACCGTCGATCTACACGAGCACACAGGCGTGAGCACGCGGCTCACCCTGGAGATCGCCAGCAACTCGCTGGCTTCGGCGTTGGCCGCGCAGGCCGGTGGCGCCGACCGCATCGAACTGTTCGACAACCTTGCCGAGGGCGGCACCACACCGTCGTTCGCCAGCATCGCCATGGCCCGCGAACGCCTGTCGATTCCGCTGTTCGTGCTGGTGCGGCCGCGGCCGGGTGATTTCCACTACGACGCCCTGGAGGCCGAGCTGATGCTGCGCGATATCGCACAGTGCCGTGCGCTGGGCTGCGATGGCGTGGTGATCGGTGCGTTGGACCGGCAGGGCGATATCGATCTGCCCCTGTGCCGCGCGCTCATCCAGGCGGCGGGTCCGCTGCAGGTGACGTTCCACCGTGCCTTCGACGCCGCGCGCGACCTTCCGGCGGCGTTGGAGCAGGTGATCGCTCTGGGGTGCCGCCGTGTATTGACGTCCGGCGGACAGGCCAGCGCGGTTGCCGGTGTCGACGTGCTGGAAGGCCTGGTCGCCCGGGCGGCGGGGCGCATCAGCGTGATGGCGGGTGCTGGCCTGAACCCGGCCAACATCGCTGCGGTGGCGCGGCACAGCGGCTGCGTTGAGCTGCACGCGTCGGCCAAGAGCCGCCGGCACTCGGCCATGCAGTTCCACAACCCGGCACTGCGCGGGCTGGACCCGCACTGGGATCAGACCGATGCCGCAATCGTGGCGGGGCTGCGGCGGGCGCTGGACGGCGATCTGTCCTGATACCGGGCGAAGTCGGTTCCGCGCGGGTCTGCCGCTCGCGTGTCATCAGTTCATCTCCGGCCTGCGGCGGCCAACCTGCGCAAGCCACTGATTCATCTACTTTTCAAGCGGGGACGGCAGCGGATCCGCAGCGGCGTGTTGCGTCGCGGAATGCTCTCTCCGGTTCAGCCGTGCTTTAGTTTGGATCGATCCACAGGGGGGCGCCGGAACCGGCTTGAACCGACCCGGCACCTGGATCTTCCGTAGTGCCGCGCCACCACCCATCCGTGCGACCACACCCTCCGAGAGCGACCACATGGCTCAGTTCGTCCGCAATCGTCGTCACCTGCTGTCCCAGGCCCTGGTCCTGGCCCTGCTTCCGCTGGCTGCCAATGCACAGGAAGTCTCAGGCTCGTCCACCAAGGATCTCGACGCGGTCACCGTCACTGGCTCGCGCATCAAGCGCGCCAGCGTCGAAGGCCCAGCTCCCGTCAACGTGATCACCGCGCAGCAGATCCAGAAGGAAGGCTTTGTCAGCGTGTACGATGCGCTGAAGACATTGACCGAAGCCACCGGCACCGTGGAGGCGGCGTCGCAGTGGGGCTCGCACACGCCCAACGCCAGCGGCCTGAATCTGCGCGGGATGGGCCCCAACCGCTCACTGCTGCTGGTCAATGGCCGTCGCGTGGCCGACTACCCGTTGCCCTATGGCGGGGAGACCAATTTCTCCAACTACGGCAACATTCCCGCCGCTGCGGTGGAGCGCATCGAGGTCCTGACCGGCGGCGCCTCTGCGATCTACGGCTCGGATGCCATTGCAGGCGTGGTCAACGTCATCCTGAAGACCCACTACGACGGCGACGAAGTGCGCGTGCGCGGCGGCACCTCCACTGAAGGTGGTCGCGATACCTGGGATCTGTCGTGGGCGGGTGGCAGGACCGGAGACAACTGGAGCGTGACCTACGCGCTGCAGTACACCAAGCGCGATCCGCTGTTCGGCCGTGACCGGCCGCAGATGGATGATGCCGATGATGCGCCGCGCCCCTCCTGGAACATGGAACAGCGCAAGGTCGGTTTCCGTCCTACCGCCGGCCTGGCCCTGATCGACCCGGGTACCGGCCAGCGACTGGCGCCGCCGACCGGCACCTGCGAGAAGTTCGACGGCGAGTACTACACCGCCGATCGACTGGTCTACAACTACAACACCGATACGATCACCAATACCGGGCAGTTGTGTGGCATGACGGCCGACTATGCCAACTGGCTGCTGACCGGTGGTGCCGAGAATGTGTCCGGCAATCTGTATGCCACGTTCGATTTCGACAGCGACCTGCAGGGCTGGACCAACCTGGCGGTGTACCGGTCGGAGGCGATCTGGGGGACCAATCCGCCCAGCGTGACGCTCATCGATGATGACAACGGCTACTACTGGGATGCCAACCGCAACCGCGCGATCCTGGGCGTGCGCCAGTTCACGCCCAACGAAGTGGGCGGCCTGGACACCCTTCGCAACACCAACCGGGAGCTGTCCTGGGACTGGAGTGCAGGCCTTCGCGGGCGCCTGGCGGACCGCTTCGACTGGAGTGCCACCATCGGCCGTTCCTACTACCGCGTGGAAGAGCGGCAGAATGTAGTGGACGAGCAGAAGTCCTATGACTTCTTCCTCGGCCCGCGCCTGGGTACGACGGCGGATGGTGAAG
Organism: Stenotrophomonas sp. GD04145; assembly: GCF_029835135.1. Taxonomy (NCBI): domain Bacteria; kingdom Pseudomonadati; phylum Pseudomonadota; class Gammaproteobacteria; order Lysobacterales; family Lysobacteraceae; genus Stenotrophomonas; species Stenotrophomonas sp. GD04145. The sequence goes on from NZ_JAODZG010000010.1 coordinate 99,692, forward strand.
CGATCTACGCACTGGACGAAGCACGCTGGTGGAACCCGCTCACGCCGGACCAGTACTGGCAGATGGGTACGGTGGCGAAGAACCGTGCGTCTTCCTGGGTCAACCAGGCGTCGGCGGACATCACCGGTGAGTTGTTCCAGGGCTGGGCGGGGCCTGTTTCGTTCGCGGCGGTGGCCGAGGTGGCGCGACAGGGATACCACCTCGCTCCCGACCCTCGCGCCGGCATCGATTTCGACCTGCAGAACGTTGATCGCGGTGGCGGCGAGCGCACGCGGTACTCGGCGGGCGTGGAGTTCAAGATTCCACTGCTGGACAGCGTGATCGCCACCGCGGCGGCACGCTATGACCGTTACGGCAGTTACAAGGCCGACGCCAATGCAGAGGCGCTGGAGATCGGCAGCCAGAAGGAGACCACCTGGAATGTCGGTCTGGAATGGCGGCCGGTGGAGTCGCTGCTGGTACGCGGTTCCTACGCCACCAGCTTCCACGCGCCTGACATGCACTACCTGCTGGGGCAGCCCAGCAGTTCCGAGGTGCAGACCTATGACCGCCTGCGTTGCATCGAAAGCGGTGCCTATCTGGTCAACAACTGTGGAGTGGGCAATACCGATGTCTGGTACACGTTCGACGTGAATCGTCGCGGTACTCCGCTGCTGCGCTCGGAAACGGGGGATTCATGGACGGTCGGATTCGTCTGGGATGTGATGTCCAATCTTTCGATCAGTGCCGACTACTGGGCGATCAAGCTGGAGGACATGATCGTCGATGTCGGCGCCGACGAGGTGCTGGCCAGCGAAGCGGGCTGCCGCACGGGCCTGAACATCGACGGCACGCCGTGGGCCAATCCGGCCGGTGCGGACTACTGCGCCGGCATCCTCGCGCGCGTGAACCGCGACAGCAATGGCCGCCTGGTGTCGATCGAGCGGGGGCCGTTCAACCTGGCCAGCCGGGAGGTCCGCGGTATCGACCTGACCGCGCGTTACCGGTGGGACAGCGCAGCATGGGGAAGCTTCCAGTTCGGCGTGAACTACACCAACCAGCTGTCGACCAAGGAGCAGCGCTATGCCGCGGATCCGAATCCGCAGCGCCGTGACCGCGATCTGCGCAGCAAGCTGCGAGCGAGCCTGGCCTGGCAGCGTGGTCACTGGAACGCGAATGTGTACGCCGACCGCATCGGCTCGGTGCCGGGCGTGCGTTACCACTGGGGCACCGACCGCCTGGACAATCCCGGCGGCTGCCTGCCGTTCGCCGATGGCTACGTACCCAGCGACAGTCCTTCGCTGGACTGCCTGGAACCTGCCACGCGTCCCGATGGTTCGCCGAATCCGAATCCGAACGCCGGCCAGCGCACGGCGCGCTACTACGGCCGGGTTGGACCGTTCATCACCTGGAACGTCAATGTGGGCTATCAGGTGACTGAACGCGCCAAGGTCAATGTGTACGTCAACAACGTCTTCAACTCGGCCAGCTGGAACCACAAGGATCCCTACAAGCTGGACTACGATTTCGCGCCGACCCGGTTGCTCGGTGCGGTCGGCCGCGAGTTCGCGCTGGAATACGTGTTCACGTTCTGAGCCTGCGCCATGGATCCACCCTCGACCGGTGGATCCATGCCCCGCGGATGAACTGACCGCTGGGCCGCCGGACAGGACAGGCTGGATTTGACCTTCCCACGATGGCAAGGTTTAGCCTGTTCCGGTCCAGAAGGAACCCGGGAATCCAGTCATGAGCCTGCCGCACGCCACCACCGCCGCTTCCGTGCCTGATCCGATCAGCCTGCCCATCGAAGGCATGACCTGCGCGAGCTGCGTAGGCCGGGTCGAGGCCGCGCTGGCCAAGGTGGAGGGGGTCGGCAGCGTCTCGGTGAACCTGGCCACGGAACGTGCCGATATCCGTCCGTCGGGGCCGGTGGACCGCGCCGCCTTGATCCAGGCGGTGCACAAGGTCGGCTATGAGGTTGCGGCCACGACCGTGGAGCTGGCCGTGGAGGGCATGACCTGCGCGTCCTGCGTGGGCCGGGTCGAACGCGCACTGCTGGCCGTGCCGGGCGTGAGCGCGGCGAGCGTCAACCTGGCCACCGAGCGTGCCACCGTTCGCGGCGCAGCAGACGTGGAGGCGCTGCTGGCGGCGATCGACAGGGCGGGCTACGGCGCTCGTCTTCTCGATGGCAGCGCGCAGGCCGATGACGGCGGGGAGAAGAAGGACGCCGAGCGTGCTGAACTCAAACACGCGCTGATACTGGCCAGCGTGCTGGCCCTGCCGGTGTTCGTACTGGAAATGGGATCGCATCTGATCCCGGGCATGCACCACTGGGTGATGTCGACCATCGGGTTGCAGGCCAGCTGGTATGTGCAGTTCGTGCTGACCACGCTGGTTCTGGTGATTCCCGGCCGGCGCTTCTACCAGAAGGGCATTCCGGCACTGCTGCGTTTGGCACCGGACATGAACTCGCTGGTCGCGGTGGGCACCGCGGCGGCGTTCGGCTACTCGGTGATCGCGACCTTCGCACCGCGGCTGCTGCCGCCCGGCACGGTGAACGTCTATTACGAAGCCGCGGCGGTGATCGTCGCGCTGATCCTGCTGGGCCGCTTTCTCGAGGCGCGTGCCAAGGGCCGTACGTCGGAAGCCATCAAGCGGCTGGTCAAGCTCCAGGCCAAGGTCGCCCACGTAGTACGCGATGGTCGGGTGGTCGACGTCCCGGTGGGCGAGGTGGTCAGTGGCGACCTCGTGGAAATACGTCCTGGCGAACGCGTCCCGGTGGATGGCGAGGTGGTCGAGGGGCGCAGCTTCGTCGATGAGTCGATGATCAGCGGTGAGCCGGTTCCGGTTGAAAAGGCATCGGGCGCGGCCGTGGTCGGTGGTACGGTCAACCAGCAGGGAGCACTGACCGTGCGTGCCACGGCGGTAGGTGCGCAGACCGTGCTTGCGCAGATCATCCGCCTGGTTGAACAGGCACAGGGGTCGAAACTGCCGATCCAGGCCGTGGTCGACAGGGTCACGCTGTGGTTCGTGCCTGCGGTGATGCTGGCCGCGTTGGCCACCTTCGTGGCGTGGCTGCTGCTCGGGCCGTCCCCGGCGCTTACCTTCGCCCTGGTCAATGCCGTGGCCGTGCTGATCATTGCGTGCCCCTGTGCGATGGGGCTGGCAACGCCGACCTCGATCATGGTCGGCACCGGGCGGGGCGCGGAGATGGGCGTGCTGTTCCGCAAGGGCGAGGCACTGCAGTTGCTGAAGGATGCGCGGGTGGTGGCGGTGGACAAGACCGGAACCCTGACCGAGGGCCGCCCGCGATTGACCGATCTGGAACTGAGCAACGGTTTTGCGCGAGCGGCGGTGCTGGGCGCGGTCGCGGCCGTTGAATCGCGCTCGGAGCATCCGATCGCACGCGCGATCGTGATGGCCGCCGAGGAGGAGGGCATCTCCGTGCCGGCCCTGCAGGAGTTCGAATCGGTCACCGGCATGGGGGTGCGTGCGATCGTGCAGGGAAGCCGCATTGAAGTCGGGGCCGACCGGTTCATGCGAACGCAGGGCGTTGATATCGATGGCGTTGCCGCGCTGGTGCAGCGTCTGGGAGGTGAAGGAAAGTCGCCGCTGTACGCCGCCTTCGATGGCCGGCTGGCAGCGGTGATCGCAGTGTCCGACCCGATCAGGACGAGCACGCCGGCCGCCATCACCGCACTGCATGAGCTGGGACTGAAGGTGGCGATGATCACCGGCGACAATGCGCGCACCGCACAGGCGATCGCACGCCAGCTGGGCATCGACGAGGTCGTGGCCGAAGTGCTGCCCGAAGGCAAGGTGGAGGCGGTGCGACGCCTCAAGGCTGCGCATGGTCACGTCGCCTTCGTCGGCGACGGCATCAACGATGCGCCGGCGCTGGCGGAGGCGGATGTGGGCCTGGCCATCGGCACCGGTACCGATGTGGCGGTGGAATCGGCCGATGTAGTGCTGATGTCCGGCAGTCTGCTGGGCGTGCCCAATGCCATCGCGCTGTCCAGGGCCACCCTTGGCAACATCCGGCAGAATCTGTTCTGGGCCTTCGCCTACAACACCGCTCTGATTCCGGTGGCCGCCGGCGCGCTGTATCCGGCTTTCGGCATCCTGCTGTCGCCGGTATTCGCCGCCGGTGCGATGGCACTGTCCAGCGTGTTCGTGCTGGGCAATGCAATGCGCCTGCGTCGCTTCCGGGCGCCAATGGCCGACGCCGCCAGCCACTGAAAAGGAGACTGTCTTGAACATCGGTGAGGCCGCGAAGGCATCGAGCGTTTCGGCGAAGATGATCCGCTACTACGAGCAGATCGGGCTGATTCCTGCTGCCGACCGTACGGCATCCGGCTACCGGGCCTATTCGCACGCCGACGTGCATCGACTGCGGTTCATACGCCGTGCGCGGGACCTGGGATTCTCGGTCGCGGAGATCACGGATCTGCTGGGCCTGTGGAACGATACCTCGCGCCACAGCGCCGACGTCAAGCGCCTGGCCGAGCAGCACATCGATGATCTCGAGCAGCGCATCGACCACATGCGGCAGATGGCCGATACGCTGAAGTCGCTGATCAGCTGCTGTGCGGGCGACGAGCGGCCGGAGTGCCCGATCCTGCAGCGGCTGGAGGAGGGCGAGGAAGGCGCGGAGCCAGTCGCGGCGCGGCGGCAGGCGCGCCGGAGCTGAGCCGCGGGGCGCAGGGGCCTTCGCACCTGCGCGGCGGGAGTGCTGTGGCTCCTTCAGAAGGACGTGAGCATCGCCCGGAGCCGGGCGATCAGGCGGTGCGCGGCGGGAAGCCTGCGTCCTTCACAGCGGCGAAGATCTCCGCTTCGCTGGCCGTGGTCTGCACCTGCACGCGGCCTGTCGGCGGATCGGCGACCACGCGGGCCTGCGGATCAACGCTCTGGATCGCGCGGGTCACGCTGCGCGCGCATCCGCCGCAGGTCATGCCGTCAACATGGAAGTCCATCTGTAGCTCCTTCGGTTCCGGGGAATGCAGCCAGTGTGCACCTTCCAACGATGGCAGGGTCAAGTGATGCCTCCGCGGTGCCCATGAAAAACGGCAGCCACCTGTACCAGCGTGGCTGCCGTGGAGGAATGTCCCCGCGCCGGGCGGGGCGACTGCCTTAGAACTTCCAGGTCGCGCCGAAGTACAGCTGGCGGCCCGCGTAGGTATTGGAGATCAGGCGGGCCTTGGTGTCATTGCCCAGATGCACGCGCTGCTCGGACTTGGTGGCGTTGATCACCGACGCGGTCAGGGTCCACTCCGGGGTGAGGTTGTAGGCCACGTTGAGATCAAGCTGGTCGTACGGCTCGGTGTAGACCGTCATGCCGTTGTTCAGTCCGCCGACCACCTGGCCGCGACGGTTGTACGAGGCGCGGGCAAGGAACGTGTCGTTCTCGTAGAACACCGTCACGTTGGCCTGGTTCTTGGCGCTGCCGACCAGCGGCGACGAGCCGATGTTCTGCCCATCCAGCACGATCGAGGCCAGGTTGGTGTCGTTGTAGGTGTAGTTCGCCTGCACGCCGACGCCGAAATCGAAGGTGTACTGGCCGTACAGCTCCACGCCCTGCGACACACCGTCCTGGCCGTTGGCACGGGTCTCGTAGTCCTGCACGGTCACGGTTTCGCCACCGACCTGCATCTGCATGTCGCGCACGACAGGCACGGTGAAGTTGTCCACGTTCTTGCGGAACAGGCCCACGCCGGCCACCGCGCCAGGCTGGAAGTACCACTCCAGGCCGAGGTCGAACTGGGTGGCCTCGAAGGGTTCAAGCTGCTTGTTGCTGCCGTCGCCGGTCCAGCCCGGGGTCGGTGCACCGCCGGCCACGCGGCGGTCATTGACGTACTCCTCGCTGTAGTAGCGCAGGCTGCCCGGAGCGCCGATCTCGGTGTAGCCGGGGCGTGCGATGACCTTCGAGGCGGCGCCGCGCAGCAGCAGGGTATCGGTGATGTCCCAGGCGATGTTGAAGCTCGGCAGGACGTCGGTGTAGGTGCGGTCCACGCCCAGCAGCTCGAAACTCTTGCTCTGTGCCAGGTTGTAGGGCAGGCGCACGAAACCGCTCTCGCAGCTGTAGTTCGGGTAGGCCGCCGCGGCCGGGTCGGAGCACGCCATCGGTGCGCCTGCGGCGTTGTCGAGGAAGTAGTCGTCGAAACGCTCGATCGAATCGGTGGACTGCGCCAGCTGCTTGGTGCGCACCACGCGCACGCCCACGTTGCCGCGCACCCGCTCGGTGCGGAAGTTGGCCTGGAAGTAGCCCGAGTAGATCTTCTCGTTGACGTTGTAGATGAAGTCGTCCTCGACACGGTTGTGCGAACCGCCGTAGGTCTTGTTCAGGTAATCGATGTAGGCCGGATAGTTGATGCCCGGGAACACGTTGGTATTGAAGCCGCCGGGGATGTTGCTGATCGGGTTGGACAGGAAGAAGCCGGGCTGGGCGATATTGGCCGTAGGGTCGCAGCCGCTCTGGTAGCGGTTGTTGTCGTAGTCCGACGGGTCTCGGCCCTGGCACACCCAGTAGGTATTGCCGGTGTTGCGGTGCACCGTGCCGTCACGATACTTGGCACCGAACTGGATCGAGTCCAGCCAGCCGGATTCGAACAGCTTGGTGACATCGGCCTGGAAATAGTTCTGCTTGATCTCGGTCTGCTTCCAGGACGAGTCGGTCGAACCGGTGTCGATCTCGGCGATGCCGGCCATGAGCTGCTGCTGCAGGTCGGGTGCGAAGGTGCCCGACGGTGTGCCGGTCAGGTCCCAGGAGGTGCTGCTGGACGATTCCCACACGCCATTGGTCTGCCGACGCGGTTTGGCCGACATGCGGAAGTTCATCGAGGGACCGCCTTCGGACCAGGTACGGCCGCCGGTGAACGACGCCTTCCACAGCGGGCTGATGTCCCAGTCGATGCTGAGGTCGGCGGTCTGCGAGAGCGCCTTTTCGCGGCTGTAGCCGCCGGTGAGCTGCGGGGTCGGAATGGTGCAGTCATCGGGGCCCCAGCCCCCCGGCTCGAGCCCGGCCGCTTCGGCCTCGGCTTCATTGCAGTAATAGGTCTTGCCGGCCAGCTTCTCGAACTGCGCGCCGGTGACGACGGTGCCGCTGGGATCGAAGTCCAGCCCGTTGAGCATGCGGCCGCCGGCCCAGTTGCCGTCACCATTGAAGCGGGCCATGCTCCACTCCGGCACCTTCAGCATGTGCTGGGCGTAGTTGCCCTCCAGCTCGAAGCGGAAGTAGTTGGCCGTCATGGTCACGTTGTCGACCGGCTTGAACTGGAAGGTCAGCTGCCCGCCCTTGCGCTCGCGCGTTTCCTCCTTCACCGCGAAATTGACCGAGGTCGGCATGAAGAAGTCGGTGTAGTTGCGACCGTTCTGGTTGTTGAAGCCGGAGTTGCCCCACCAGTACTCGATGCCGTCCTGCAGCATGGGGTTGCCATGCACGTCGCGCGCATCGGTATCGGTGCCGTACCACTGATAGTTCTCGGTGGTGACTTCCATGGTGCGGCTGGTGCGCTTCTGCTGGGTCACGCCGACCAGCATGCCGAAACGCTCGTCCTTGCTGTGCCACGAGTACAGTGCGGAGGCCTGCGGATCGATGTCGTGACTGGTATCCGACGAGGTGCCTTCGAGGGTGACGAAGCCCGAGTTGGACTCCATGTCCAGAGGGCGCCGGGTGTGCAGGATGACCGTGCCGCCGATGCCGCCTTCATCGATGCGCGCTTCCGGCGATTTGAACAGCTCGGCGCTGGACAGCATGTTGGACGGCAGAAGGGTGTAGTTGAAAGAGCGGGTCGCCTCGTCGTTGGTCTCGGAGGTGGCGACGTAGTTGCCGTTCAACTGGGTCAGCGTAAGGTCTGCAGCGAGGCCGCGCACGCTGACCGTCTTGCCTTCGCCGCCGTCGCGGGTGATGACCACGCCCGGTACGCGCTGCAGCGCGTCGGCCACGTTCTTGTCGGGGAACTTGCCGACGTCTTCGGCCGTGATTACTTCGACCACGGCGTTGGCGTCGCGCTTCTGCTCAAGGCTCTTTTCGATGGCGTAGCGGTAGCCGGTGACCTGGACGCTGTCCAGCGTGGTGGCGTCGGGCGTGCCGGTGGTGGCCTGCTGCGCGGCGGCGCCCGCCGGCAGGACGGCGGCGGCCAATGCCAGCGCGATGGCCAGCGACAGCGCGTCCTGGCCATGCATGCGTTTTGAGTGACTCATTCCCATCTCTCCCTCTCTCCTGGATTGATCCGGTGACGTGTGACGTGGTGCGGATGACTTGAATCGATCTAATCTGTGGTGATGCCGGTGCGGTCGCTACGCAGTTGCAACTGCATCCTGTGTCTGTGCCGGCCCGTCCTGTCGCTGCTTCCCCAAACTCCCGGCCACCGCAACGTCGTCTTGGATCGATCTAAGCGATGGGCGGGCGTTTTTTAGCATGGGTTGCCCGTCGGCGCATGCTGCTGCGCAATATGGTATTGCCGTGGCGGGGGCATGACGTTTTTCTGAATCGGCTGGAAACGTTTTCTCGCGCGATTCCCCGGCAGGCCGGCCAGGAGGCCGCGAGGCGGGACGTATGCTGCGGCGCAGAATGCATTGGCGCGAATCGCCATGCTCTACTTGAATCGATCTAAATTCACGGTTGCGCGGGTCTCGCGCCATTCCACGGGGAGCAGGCTGCCGGCAGGCAGCGCTCAGCGGAAGGCGTTGCAGGCTCCAGCCGTCTGCCACCGCACCATCGACCACAGGAACCCGACATGCGCCCAGTGCCGTCCGCTCCCGCTGTCCCCTCGACGCCGCGCCCGTTGACGCGATTGGCCTGGCTGCTCGCACTGGCGATGTCGCCGATGCTGCTGCAGGCCGCCCCGGCCGCACTCGAGCGCGAGGTGAACACCTTCATCGGCAGCAAGGACGATGGCAACACGTTCCCGGGCGCCTCGGCACCCTTCGGCCTGATCCAGGTCAGCCCCATCGGCAGCCACTATTCGGGGTGGCGCTACGACGACGAGAAGATCCGTGGCTTCGGCCACTCCTTCCTGTCCGGTGCCGGGTGCTGGGAGCAGGGCGGCCAGGTCTCGGTCCTGCCCGTGACCGGCAGCATCGGTCCCGGTGGCGATTTCGACACCGCCGACGCCAAGAGCTTCAACCACAAGACCTATGCCGCGTCGTACACGCATGACGGCGAAATCGGCCAGGCCGGCTACTACAAGGTGCGCCTGACCAGCTACGGTGGCATCGATGCCGAGGCGACCGCGCGCACCCGTGCCGCCGCCGAGCGCTACACCTTCAGCCAGCGAAGCGGCGATGGCCACGTGCTGGTGAATGTCGGCCAGGCGAATGAACGCCATTCGGTGATCGGCAGCGTGATCGACGTGGTCGGCGACCGCGTGGTCGAGGGCAAGCTGGTCACCAAGAGTTTCTGCGGTGGCCACCAGTACACGACGTGGTTCCGCATCGAGTTCGATCGCCCGTTCAAGGCGCATGGTACCTGGGGCGAGGCCGGTGGCCTGCCGGGGGCGCGCCACAGCATGGAAGGCGAGCAGAAGCCGAACGGTGCCTGGTTGAGCTTCGACCTGGCCAAGGGGCAGTCGGTCACGGCGGTGAGCGCGATTTCGCACGTCGATGCCGAAGGCGCGCGCACCAACCTGCGCACCGAGGGCATGCAGGGCGGAGCGCTGATGGGGTTCGACCGCATGCGCGCGCTGTCGCAGCAGGCGTGGCGCGAGGAGCTGGGCCGGGTGCGCGTGCAGGGCGGCAGTGCTGATGACCGAACGGTGTTCTACAGCGCCGCCTACCACGCGCTGCTGCAGCCGCTGACCGGCAGCGATGCCGACGGCCGCTACCGCGGCTACGACGATGGCATCCATCGCGCGGATGGCTGGACCTACTACGAGTACTTCTCGCTGTGGGATACCTACCGCGCGCAGAACCAATGGCTGGCGCTGACCCGCCCCGATGTGGCGCGTGACATCGGCCGCACGCTGCTGGCGATCGACGAGCAGGGGGGCTGGCTGCCACGCTGGGGTTACGCCAACTTTGAAACGAACATCATGACCGGCGATCCGGTGACCCCGTTCATGGTCGACCTGTGGCGTTTCGGTGCGTTCAAGGGCCGCGAATCGCAGGCGTGGGATGCGCTGCGCCGCAATGCGTTCGGCACCCCGCCGTTGAATTCCCGTCATGCGGGCCGGTCGGGCAATCCGACCTATCTGGACAAGGGCTACGTGGTCTACGACCGTGCGTTCCCGTCCAAGGGCATGGACGTCGATCCGCATCACGGCGGCTCGGCCACTCTGGAATATGCACTGGCCGACTGCGCGCTTTCGCAGATGGCCGATGGCCTGGGTCACGCCCGGGATGCGGCGACGCTGCGAGAGCGCGGCCGCAACTGGCGCAAGGTGTGGGACCCGCAGGTCCGCGACGCCGAGACCGGCTTCAGCGGCTTCCCGCGGCCTCGCACCGAGGACGGGCAGTGGTACACCCCGGCGGACGGGCACTACAGCCCACGTTCCCACCACGGCTTCCATGAAGGCACCGCGTGGCAGTACCAGTGGCTGGCGCAGCAGGACATGCCGGGGCTGGTCGAGGCGATGGACGGTCGTGAGCAGGCCGGGCGCCGGCTCGATGCCTTCTTCGCGATGGATGCACTGCAGGCCGACCCGCTCAATGCCGCGCGGCGCGAATGGGTGGTCGGGCCCTACAGCTACTACAACCAGTTCCGCTACAACCCGAACAACGAACCCGATCTGCACGCGCCGTGGCTCTACACCCTGATCGGCCAGCCGTGGAAGACCGCCGCGGTGGTGCGGGCCGCGCAGCAGCTGTTCACCAATGCGCCCAATGGCGTGACCGGCAACGACGATCTTGGAACGATGTCGGCGTGGTACCTGTTCAGTGCGATCGGCATGTACCCCGCAGTACCGGGCAGTGGCCAGTTCCTGCTGCATACGCCGCGCTTTGCCCGGGTCGAGGTCGACATGGGCAATGGCCGCACCCTGCGCATCAATGCCCCGGGGGCGGACGGCCGCCGCCTGCAGTACGTGCAGGGCGTGCAGGTCGATGGCCAGGCGCATGCCCCGGTCTGGCTGGACTGGGAGCGCCTGCAGCAGGGCCCACGCCTGCACTTCGCCCTCGACGCGCAGGCGCCGACCCAGGGGTGGGGCACGGCGGTGAAGGATCTGCCGGTGTCCTGGTGCGCGGCACCTGGCAGCCAGCTGCGTTGATCGGGGCTGTGCCGTTCGCGGCGACCCAGCGAACGGCACGGCACGAGACGGCCGCGATCCATTAGGCTTGAGCCCTCAGCGGAGCCCGGGAATACGATGAACGACAACGGCAGCAGCACTTCCAGCAAACGCGCCGGCAAGGCAGTGACGGTGACCGACATCGCGCGCGCCATCGGCGTATCGCGGGCGACCGTGTCGCTGGTGCTGCGCGGCAGCCCGCTGGTCAACGTCGATACCCGGGCCAAGGTCGAGGCCGAGCTGCGGCGCCAGCGCTATGTCTACAACCGCGCAGCAGCCAACCTGCGGCGGCGCACGTCCTCCAGCATCGCACTGGTGATCAACGACCTGTCCAATCCATTCTTCGCCGAATTCGCCTCCGGCGTCGACGAGGCGCTGGGTGGGCGTGGCTACGTGACCCTGCTGGGCAGCACCGGCGAATCGCCGGAACGCCAGCAGGCGGTGCTGTCCACGCTGATGGAACACACCCCGGCGGGGCTGATCCTGTCGCCGGCCGAAGGCAGCGATGCCACGCAGCTGCGCCAGGCGCTGGGAGCCAATGCCAACGTCCTGCTGTTCAACCGTGAGCTGGACGGGGCCGATTGGGACTTCCTGACGCTGGACAACCAGCATGGGGCCTATCTGGCCACCCGCCACCTGATCGAGCGAGGCCATCGCCATATCGCCTTCTTCGGCGGCCACGCGGCGTCCAGTTCCTGCCACCAGCGCCGTGCCGGCTTCCAGCAGGCGCTGGCTGAGGCTGGACTGTCGCTGCCACCCGGCTGGATGATCGAATCGGCGCCGAACCGGCTGGAGGCGGCTGCACGCACCGACGAACTGTTCGCCGATGGCCATCGGCCGAGCGCAGCGGTCTGCTACAACGACACCGTCGCGCTGGGGCTGATGCTGGGCTTGAACTCGCGCGGCATCCGGCCGGGCGGCGATTTCGCTGTCACCGGCTTCGACGATATTTCCGAGGCTTCGGTGGCGGTGCCACCGTTGACGACGCTGACCGCCGACCCGCGCGAGCGTGGCCGGCAGGCGGCGGCACTGCTGCTGCAGCGCCTGGACGAACCGGATGCGCCGCCACGGCGCACGGTGGCTCCGGTGCAGCTGCGGATCCGCGAAAGCAGTGCCGCCCGGCCGACCTGATTTCACTGCCGTTACTCCTTCCACGCAACAACGATTCCGCGCAACGAGGCGCGTTCCGCATGCCGATCTCAGCAACGCCCCGTCCGTCGGGTTCCCCGGGCAACGCACCGGCCGTCACCAACGGCAAGGCCCTGGCCGTGGTGACCACCATCTTCTTCATGTGGGGCTTCCTGACCTGCCTCAACGACATCCTGATTCCACACCTGAAGGCGGTGTTCGAGCTGAACTACGCGCGGGCGATGCTGGTGCAGTTCACCTTCTTCGGTACGTACTTCCTGATGTCGCTGCCCGCTGGCCGCCTGGTCGCGGCTCTCGGCTACAAGAAGGGCATCGTGGCCGGCCTGCTGATTGCAGGTGTGGGCGCGCTGGGCTTCTGGCCGGCGGCCGAACTGCGGATCTACGGCGCCTTCCTGGGTGCATTGTTCGTGCTCGCCACCGGCATCACCGTGCTGCAGGTGGCGGCCAATCCCTATGTGGCGCTGCTGGGCCCGGAGCAGACCAGCTCCAGCCGGCTGACCCTGGCGCAGGCGTTGAACTCGCTGGGTACGGCGATCGCGCCGATCTTCGGCGGCATGCTGATTCTTTCCAATACGGTCAAGAGCGCCGATGAAATGGCGGCGATGCCGGCCGCCGAACAGCTGGCCTATCGTGCTGCCGAGGCGCAGGCCGTGCAGGGCCCGTATGTGGGCCTCGCGGTGGCGCTGGTGCTGCTGGCGTTGTTCGTGTTCCTGTTCCGCCTGCCGGCGCTGAGCGATGCGACCGAACAGGCCGACCAGGGGCATCACCACAGCTATCTGGATGCGCTGCGCCAGCGTCATCTGCTGCTGGGCGTGCTTGGCATCTTCTTCTATGTCGGTGCGGAAGTGTCGATCGGCAGCTTCCTGGTGAACTACCTGTCGATGCCGGACATCGGCGGATTCAGCGAGCAGGAGGCCACACACTACGTTTCCGCCTACTGGACGATGGCGATGGTCGGCCGCTTTGCCGGCTCGGCGCTGCTGGCTCGCTTCTCGCCGAGCCGCCTGCTGGCGATCTTCGCACTGGTCAACGTCGGACTGCTGGCGCTGACCATGGCCAGCGCCGGCAGTGTCGCGCTGTACTCGGTGGTGGCGATCGGCCTGTTCAACTCGATCATGTTCCCCACCATCTTCGCGCTCAGCATCGAGCGCCTGGGGCCGCTGACCAACAAGGGCTCGAGCCTGCTGATCATGGCCATCGTCGGCGGCGCCGTGGTGCCGTACCTGCAAGGCGTGCTGGCCGACCACATCGGGGTGCAGGCCAGCTTCATCCTGCCGCTGCTGTGCTACGTCTACATCATTTTCTACGGACTGGTCGGCGCACGTACGCCGGCCTCCGCAACGCAGGGAGGCTGAGTCCGGAATGGGTGCGATTGTCTGCTTCGGCGAAATTTTGATCGATCTACTGGCGCAGCCGCCGGCCACTGCGGACACGCCGCGCGCGTTCCTGCAGTACGCCGGCGGAGCACCGGCCAACGTCGCGGTGGCTGCCGCGCGGTTGGGCGCGAAGACCCAGTTCGTCGGCATGCTGGGCCGCGACATGTTCGGCGACTTCCTGGCCGAAAGCCTGGCCGAGCACGGTGTCGGTACCGACTACATCGTCCGCACCGATGCCGCCAAGACCGCACTGGCGTTCGTCGCTCTCGATGCAGAGGGGGAGCGCAGCTTCAGTTTCTACCGTCCGCCGGCGGCCGATCTGCTGTTCCGCGACAGTGATTTCCAGGCCGCCTGCTTCGACAGTGCGCAGTGCTTCCACGTCTGCTCCAACAGCCTGACCGAGGCGGCCATCGCGGACGCAACCTTCGCGGGCATGGAGCGCGCGCGCGCTGCCGGGGCTGTGGTCAGTCTCGACCTCAACCTGCGGCCGGCGCTGTGGCCGGCCGATGTCGATCCGTCGCCGCGCCTGTGGCAGGCGCTCGAACGCGCGGACCTGGTCAAACTGTCGCGCGAAGAACTGGACTACCTGGCGGCGCCCCTGGGCGACGGCGGCGAGGACGCGGTGCTGCAGCGGCTGCTGGCGGCGCAGGCTCGCTGGGTGATCGTGACCGATGGTGCGGCAACGCTGCACTGGTACACCCGCCAGGCGCAGGGCACGGTGACCAGCTTCCAGGTCGCCGCTGTCGATACCACCGCAGCCGGTGATGCCTTCGTGGGAGGTGTGCTGGTGGGACTGCTGGAGCGGGGTGGCGCAGGCGCGGGATTCAATGCGTTCTGCCGGGATCCGCAGGCCATCGACGCCACGCTGCGCTTCGGTGCCGCGGTCGGCGCGCTGGCCGTTACCCGCAAGGGCGCGTTCGCCGCGATGCCCTCGCTCGACGAAGTGCAGCAGCTGCTGCAGGCACAGGACATTACCGCATGAGCACCTCGCCCGACTTCCGTTCGCCCGCGTTCCTGCGCGCGCATATCGCCGATACCCTGGCGTTCTATCATCCGCGCTGCATCGATCCGGCCGGTGGTTTCTTCCATTATTTCCGTGACGACGGCAGCGTCTACGATGCCAGCCATCGCCATCTGGTAAGCAGCACCCGTTTCGTCTTCAACTACGCGATGGCCTATCGCGAGTTCGGCAAGGCCGAGTACCGCGAGGCCGTCGAGCATGGCGTGCGCTATCTGCGTGAGGTGCACCGCAATCCGGCCACCGGTGGCTATGCCTGGACCCTGCGCGATGGCCAGGTCGAGGACGACATGAATCACTGCTATGGCGTGGCGTTCGTCCTGCTGGCCTACAGCTGCGCGTTGAAGGCCGGCATCGAGCAGGCCCGCGCGTGGATGGATGAGACCTGGCAGCTGCTGGAGGCGCGCTTCTGGGAGCCGCAGCACGGTCTGTACCGGGACGAGGCGGACGGCCAGTGGAACTTCACCGGTTACCGTGGACAGAACGCCAACATGCACATGTGCGAGGCCATGCTGGCTGCGTTCGAGGCCAGTGGCGAACAGCGCTATGTGGAACGTGCCCTGCAGCTGGCCGACAACATGACCCGTCGCCAGGCAGCCAAGGCCGGTGGCCTGGTATGGGAGCACTACGATTCCAACTGGGAGATCGACTGGAACTACAACCTGGACGACCCCAAGCATCTGTTCCGTCCCTGGGGTTTCCAGCCGGGCCACCAGACGGAGTGGGCCAAACTGCTGCTGATCCTGGATCGGCACGTGCAGGCCGACTGGCTGGTGCCGACGGCGCGTCATCTGTTCGACGTGGCCGTGGAGCGCAGCTGGGACGAGGCCCGTGGTGGCCTGTACTACGGTTTCGCGCCGGAGTCACGGCGGCAGCCGGGCATGGACGGCGCGCCGATCGGCGGCGACAGCTTCGTCTGCGACGACGACAAGTACTTCTGGGTACAGGCCGAAACCCTGGCAACCGCTGCGCTGATGGCTGCGCGCACCGGTGATGACCGCTACTGGCAGTGGTACGACCGCATCTGGGCCTATTCCTGGGAGCACTTTGTCGATCACCGCTACGGCGCCTGGTTCCGCATTCTCGATGCAGACAACCGCAAGTACAGCGATGAAAAGAGCCCCGCAGGCAAGGTGGATTACCACACCATGGGTGCCTGCTACGAAGTGCTGAACGTCGTGCGTCGAGCATGACCGGCAGCGCCGGGCCATGCCCGGCGAAGCATGATCGGTAGCGCCGGGCCATGCCCGGCGAAGCATGATCGGTAGCGCCGGGCCATGCCCGGCGGACACAACAGGAGTCCCGCCCGTGCATCGCCCTTTCCGTGCCGTTTGCCCATTCGCCTCTCTGGCCCTGTTGTGGATTGCCACTCTCGTATTCCCGGCAGCGGCCGCTCCGTTACAGGCAAGCTGGGAGTTCCGCATGCTGCCGGGCGACGCGCAGGGCGCGGCGCATCCCGGCCTGCAGCAATGGCGCAGCGCGCAGGTGCCGGGCAGCATCCACACCGACCTGCTGGCGCATGAACTGATCCGTGATCCTTACGTCGGCGCCGCCGAGGCCGAGCTGCAGTGGATCGGCCTGGCGGCATGGGAATACCGTGCACGCTTCGATGTGGACGCCGCGACCCTGGCCAGGCCGAACGCGGAACTGCGCTTTGACGGTCTGGATACGTACGCGGAAGTCACCCTCAACGGCAGGCCGCTGCTGCGCGCCGACAACGCTCACCGCAGCTGGCGCGTGCGCGTGGACGGCCGCCTGAAGGCGACGGGCAACACGCTGCAGATCGTGTTCCGTTCGCCGATCCGCACGCTGCTGCCCGCTGTCCAGGCGATGCCGCACAGGATTGCTGGCAATTATCCTTCGCCCTACGGTGACGAGCCGAAGGATGCGATGGTCGGTAATTTCGCGCGCAAGCCGGCCTACCATTTCGGCTGGGACTGGGGTCCGCGCTATGTCACCGCCGGGGTCTGGCGTGGCATCGACCTGGAGTCCTGGGGCGAGCGCCGCCTCGGCGATGTGGCCGTACGCACCGAGATGCTGGACGCGCAGCAGGCGAAGCTTGCGGTAGTGCTGCAGGTGGAACAGGACGCTGCCGCGGGTACCGCGGCCGTCGATGTGGAGGTGTTCGATCCGCAGATGCGCAGTGTCGCGCGGGTGCAGCGGCACGTTGCAGTGGCCCCGGGAGCGAATACGGTGGAGCTGCCGGTGGCGCTTGCCCAGCCGCGCCGCTGGTGGCCGGTCGGCTACGGGGCACAGGATCGCTACGTGGTGGCGGTCCGACTGGACAGCGGCGATAGCGGGTCGCTCGCGCGCGAGCAGCGCATCGGCCTGCGCACGGTCGCACTGCGCCGCGACAAGGACGCTGATGGCGGCCAGGGCTTCGCATTCGTCATCAACGGCGTGCCGGTCTTCGCCAAGGGTGCGAACGTGATTCCCTTCGACGCGTTCCCGGCCCATGTGGATCCCGCGCGCGTGCGCCAGGTGCTGACCGCCGCGCGCGACGCCAACATGAACATGCTGCGCAACTGGGGCGGCGGCTACTACGAAAACGATGTGTTCTTCGATATTGCCGATGAACTGGGCCTGCTGGTCTGGCAGGACTTCATGTTCGGCGGCGGCATGCAGCCCGGCTACGACCCGGCATTCCGCGCCAGCGTGGTTGCCGAAGCGCGCGACAACGTGCGCCGCCTGCGCCATCACCCCAGCATCGTGTTGTGGTGTGGCAACAACGAAGAGGAAACCGCGTGGAAGGACTGGGGCCATGGCCGCGACCTGAAGGCCGCAGATCCGGTCTTCGCCGCAAAGGTCTGGCAGGGCTATGTGGACCTGTTCGGCAATGACCTGCGTGCGGTGGTCCGTGAAGAAGGGCTGGGGGTGCCGTACTGGTCCAGTTCGCCCAGCAACGACCTCGACGAGAAGGCCAACGACTCCACCCGTGGCGACAAGCACTACTGGCAGGTGTGGGGCAATCCGGCGTTGCCGGTGCAGGCCTATCTGCGCGAGACGCCGCGTTTCATGTCCGAGTACGGCCTGCAGGCGTGGCCGGCCGTGGCTACGGTGGACCAGATCGCAACCCGCGCCGAGCAGCGGATCGACAGCCCGGTGATTCGCGCGCACCAGAAATTCATGGCGGGCGAGGGCAACAGCCGTCTGCTGCACTATATCGAGCGGGGTTACGGTACGCCGAAGGATTTCGGGGACTTCGTGTATCTCAGCCAGGTGATGCAGGCCGATGGCATCGCTCTGGCAGCGCTGCACCATCGCGCCTCACGCCCCTACACGATGGGCTCGCTCTACTGGCAGCTCAATGACGTATGGCCGGGTGCGTCCTGGTCGAGTGTGGACTACTTCGGGCGCTGGAAGGCGCTGCACTACCAGGCGCGGCGCTTCTTCGCTCCCGTTGCCGTGGCGGCGCTGCGTGACGAGGGCACGACACGCGTGCGTCTGCTCAACGATGGCGACGCCGGCGAGGCGCGCTGGCGGCTGCGGGTGATGGATGTCGACGGCAAAGTGCTGCGTCGTCGCGAGCAGGCGGTGACCCTGGCGGCCGCGGGCGTGACGGCGGTCGGCGATTTCAGTGATGCCGAACTGCTGGCGGGTGCCGATCCGAAGCGCACGATTGCCGTGTTCGAGGTGCTGCAGGGAGGGAAGACGACTGCACGTCAGGTCGTGGGATTCGTCGAGGCCAAGGATCAGGTGCTGCCCCGCCAGGCGCTCAGGGCCACGCTGGACATCGAGGGGGACCACTACCGGCTGCGGCTGCAGAGCAGGGCATTCGTGCGCGCGGCATGGGTGGACTTCGGTGCCCTGGAGGTGCAACTGGAGGACAACCTGCTCGATCTGCTGCCGGGCGAGAGCCGCGACATCAACGTGCGCGGCCCGGTGGATCTGGCCACGCTG
>NZ_JAODZG010000011.1:0-116931 GCF_029835135.1 Stenotrophomonas sp. GD04145
GGGTCCGGTTGCGGGGGTGTGAGCGGCATGGATGCCGCGACCAAGCCCCCATGGACGGGTTTACGGCGCCCCCCGCAACCGGACCCATCCCGCCGTCCCACACATAGCCAGCTGTTGCCGTTGCTTCGGCTTGAGGCTTCGGCAGGTGCAGGGCGGCAGCCCTGCAAACCAGAACCCCCTCACCGCTCGGAGTGCCCGCTCTGGTCGTAATCGCGCGGGCTGAACAGTTCCGGCTGGATCAGCTCGATGAACGCCCGCGCCTGCGCCGACAGCGCCTTGCCGCGGCGCACGATCACGCCATAGCTGCGCTCCGGGAACCAGCGCTTCATCGACCGCGCCGCCAGCCGCTCGTGGTCGGTCTCGTTCAGGCACAGCGCCGGCACGATGGAAATACCCATGCCCATCGCCACGTACTGCTTGATTACTTCCCAGCCGCCTACCTCAAGGGCGACGGTGTACGCGATGCGATGGCGCTGGAACACCTGGTCGACCAGACGGTAGGTGATCTGCCGCTTCGGCGGCAGCACCAGCGGATAGCGGGCGATGTCGGCCAGCTCCAGCTCCGCGCCCCGGGCCAGCGGATGGTCATGCGGCGCGATCAGCACCTGCTCGAAACGATAGGCCGGGGCGTAGCTGAGGTCGGCAGGCACGTCGGTCATCGAGCCGATGGCCAGGTCAGCGGCGTCCTCGCGCAGCAGGTCGGTGCCGTCCGCGCTGATCGCGTTGTGCAGGGTCAGGCGCACGTCCGGGTGATGCATGCGGAAGCGCTCGACGATCTTCGGCAGCAGGTACAGGATGGTCGAACTGTTGGCCGCGATGTTCAGTTCGCCCGCATCCAGCCCGCGCACCTTGTCGCGGAAGCGTGCCTCCAGCCCGTCCAGGCTCTCCACCAGCGGTTGCGCCATTTCATACAGCAGCTGGCCCTCGCGGCTGGGCACCAGGCGGCGCCCGCTGCGCTCGAACAGCGGCACGCCCAGCTCCCGCTCCAGCGCCTGCAATTGCAGGCTGATGGCCGGCTGGCTGACGAAAAGCGCCTCAGCCGCCCGTGAGACTGAACCCAGACGCACGGTCTGGCAGAACGCACGCAAGGGCTTCAGGCGGTCGGATTTGTAGGAAAAACGAGGACTTGGCGAGCTGCGCGTGGTCATGGCGTAACGAGTATTAGCACAATTTATGTAAAGCATTGCAAAAACTGTTTTGCCAAATACTGAGCGCCAGCGGCACGGTGGAGACGTTCCCCACTGCTGGAGTCGTCCCATGTCCGCCGTCGCTTCCGCTGTTCCCTCCCCCGCCGCCAAGGCCACGCCCGGCATCGCCCTGGCGACCCGGGTGGCCGGCCAGGACACCCTGCTGCCGGCGCCGCTGCTGGCCCTGCTGGTGTCGCTGCACCGGGCGGTGGAGCCGGGTCGGCAGGCGCGGCTGCAGGCTCGCCGTGAGCGCCAGGCGTTCTTCGACCGCGGCGGCCTGCCGGACTTCCGTGAGGACACCGCCGCGATCCGCAGCGGCGACTGGACCGTCGCACCGCTGCCGGCCGCGCTGCAGGACCGCCGCGTCGAGATCACCGGCCCGACCGATCCGAAGATGGTCATCAACGCGCTGAACTCCGGCGCCAAGGTGTTCATGGCCGACTTCGAGGATTCGACCTCGCCGACCTGGCGCAACCTGCTGGCCGGGCAGCAGTCGCTGGCCGCTGCGGTGCGTGGTGACCTGGAGTACACCGCGGCCAATGGCAAGCACTACACCCTGCGCCCGTACGACGAGCAGGCCGTGCTGATCGTGCGCCCGCGTGGCTGGCATCTGGACGAGAAGCACGTCCGCATCGATGGCCAGTTCCTGGCCGGTGGCCTGTTCGACGCGGCGGTGTTCGCCTTCCACAACGCCCGCACGCTGCAGCGCAAGGATCGTGGCCCGTACTTCTACCTGCCCAAGCTGCAGAGCATGGAAGAGGCGGCCCTGTGGGAGACCGCGCTGTCGCACATCGAAGGCATGCTGGGCCTGCCGCACGGGCAGATCAAGGTGACCGTGCTGATCGAAACGCTGCCGGCGGTGTTCGAGATGGACGAGATCCTGCACGCGCTGCGCGACCGCATCGTCGGCCTGAACTGCGGGCGCTGGGACTACATCTTCTCTTACCTGAAGACCTTCCGCCGCCACGCCGACCGCGTGCTGCCCGAGCGCGGCCAGGTGACCATGACCCAGCCGTTCCTGAAGGCGTATTCGGAACTGCTGATCCAGACGTGCCACCGCCGGGGGGCACATGCGATGGGCGGCATGGCGGCGCAGATTCCGATCAACAACGACGCCGCTGCCAACGAGCAGGCGATGGCGCGTGTGCGTGCCGACAAGCTGCGCGAGGTGAGTGCAGGCCATGACGGCACCTGGGTCGCGCATCCGGCGCTGATTCCGGTGGCGATGGCGATCTTCGACGAGCACATGCCTGCGCCCAACCAGCACCACGTCCTGCGTCAGGACGTGCGCGTGGGCCGCGACGAACTGATCGCGCGTCCGCCGGGCACCATCACCCGCGCCGGCTTCGAGGGCAATGTCGAAGTCTGCGTGCGCTACCTGGCCGCGTGGCTGGACGGCAACGGCTGCGTGCCCATCCATCACCTGATGGAAGACGCGGCCACCGCCGAGATCAGCCGCAGCCAGTTGTGGCAGTGGCTGCATACCCCGGGCCAGCAGCTGGACGACGGCACTGCCATCGACCTGGCACTGCTCGACACCACCCTGGCGCAGCTGCCCGCACGCCTGGGTGATACCACCGCGCTGCCCGGCGGCGCGCGCATCGGCGAAGCCATCGCCCTGCTTGGCGAACTGAGCCGCAACGATGAACTGACCGACTTCCTGACCCTGCCGGCCTACGCGCGCATCGACTGATCCCCGCGCCCGTTTCCACGCCGCTTCCCTTCCCGCTGCACGCACCACTGAACTGGAGAAAGACATGAGCACCCTGCCCACTGCCGAACAGATCCAGCACGACTGGGATACCAACCCGCGCTGGGAAGGCATCCAGCGCAACTACAGCGCCGCCGACGTGGTGCGCCTGCGCGGCACTGTCCATATCGAGCATTCGCTGGCCCGGCTGGGCGCGGAGAAGCTGTGGAAATCGCTGCACGAGCGCGAGTTCGTCAACGCGCTGGGCGCACTGACCGGCAACCAGGCCATGCAGCAGGTCAAGGCCGGCCTGAAGGCGATCTACCTGTCCGGCTGGCAGGTGGCGGCCGATGCCAACCTGGCCGGGCAGATGTATCCGGACCAGTCGCTGTATCCGGCCGATTCGGTGCCGGCGGTGGTCAAGCGCATCAACAACACGCTGCTGCGCGCCGACCAGCTGCATCACGCTGAAGGCAAGGACGACATCGATTTCCTGCAGCCGATCGTAGCCGATGCCGAGGCCGGCTTCGGTGGCGTGCTCAACGCGTTCGAACTGATGAAGGCGATGATCGAAGCCGGCGCCGCGGGCGTGCATTTCGAGGACCAGCTGGCATCGGTGAAGAAGTGCGGCCACATGGGCGGCAAGGTGCTGGTGCCGACCCGCGAGGCTATCGAGAAGCTCAACGCGGCACGGCTGGCGGCCGATGTGCTGGGTGTGCCGACCCTGCTGGTGGCGCGCACCGACGCCGAAGCGGCCGACCTGCTGACCAGTGACATCGACGGCAACGATAAGCCGTTCACCACCGGCGAGCGCACCGTCGAAGGCTTCTACAAGACCCGCAACGGCCTGGAACAGGCCATCAGCCGCGGCCTGGCCTATGCACCGTATGCCGATCTGGTGTGGTGCGAGACCGGCAAGCCGGACCTGGAGTTCGCGCGCAGGTTCGCCGAAGCCATCCATGCGAAGTTCCCCGGCAAGCTGCTGGCCTACAACTGCTCGCCGAGCTTCAACTGGAAGAAGAACCTGGACGACGCCACCATCGCCAAGTTCCAGAAGGAGCTGGGCAGCTATGGCTACAAGTTCCAGTTCATCACCCTGGCCGGCTTCCACGCGCTGAACTACGGCATGTTCAACCTGGCCCACGGTTACGCGCGCCGGCAGATGAGCGCCTTCGTCGAGCTGCAGGAGGCGGAGTTCGAAGCGGCCGAGCGCGGCTTCACCGCGGTCAAGCACCAGCGCGAGGTCGGCACCGGTTACTTCGACGCGGTCACCCAGGCGATCCAGCAGGGACAGTCCTCCACCACCGCGCTGACCGGTTCGACCGAAGAAGAGCAGTTCCACAGCGAACGCGCGGCCTGATCCAACGGTGGCCGTGCGATCGGCTGCCGACACCGCTCAGGGTGGCCAGGGAAGGGCCAGACAACGCCGGCCGGTCGGGGGACCTGCCGGCGTTGTTGTATCCCCTCGGCCCGGTCCCGCATGGCATCCGCGTCAATCGGGCGCACGCCTCGCCACGCAACTTGGCCCAAACCCTGTGAAGACGGGCATCAGCTTGATCCGGCAGGAATTTTTACGGACAGTCGTGCTCCCAAGGTGCAGCCCCCGGTCTCCACGCACCTACCGGCTGTCGATTCGTAAAAATGAGATAGGGCGCACACTTTAAAGCGGTGCTATGCTCCGCGGCTCACCAGGGGACGCTGGCGGCGGGTGCAGGGAATGACCGGCAGGGGTGCGGCCGAGAACACTGATGCAACGACCGGTATCGCCCATGTGGCCATGGCCGAGATCGTGCATGCGCTGCTGTCCGATGCCGAGGTCGCATTGTTCGCCAGATTCGGCCGGCCGCGCCGGCTCGAAGCCGGGCAGTGGCTGTTCCAGCGCGGCCATCGTGGCGAGCGCATGTACGTGATCCTGGAAGGCCGGATCGAACTGGATTTCGGCGAGGATCTGGTGATCAAGGTCCTCGGCCACCAGGAGTTCTTCGGCGAGCTGGGCCTGCTGGTCGGCGATCACCTGCGCAGTGCCGGTGCACGTGCGCTGGTCGATTGCCAGGTGCTGGAACTGGGGCCGGCCGATTTCCAGCGTCTGGTCGA
Organism: Stenotrophomonas sp. GD04145; assembly: GCF_029835135.1. NCBI lineage: Bacteria > Pseudomonadati > Pseudomonadota > Gammaproteobacteria > Lysobacterales > Lysobacteraceae > Stenotrophomonas > Stenotrophomonas sp. GD04145. The sequence goes on from NZ_JAODZG010000011.1 coordinate 4,972, forward strand.
TGCCGATCCAGGGCTGGTGGCCTACTTCCTGCGCCGTACGATCATGCGCGTGCTGACCAACGAGCAGGCCCTGATCAGCCAGCTGCGGCGCCGCAACCACGATCTGGAAACGGCGCTCGACAATCTGTACATCACCACCCACCAGCTCACGCACACCCGTGAGCTGGTGCGTACCGACGAACTGACCGGGCTGCACAACCGCCGCGGGCTGACCCTGTACCTGCAGGAGTGCCGGGCCGATGGGCAGGGCGCACCGCAGGGCCTGCTGCTGATCGATTGTGATCGCTTCAAGCAGATCAACGACCGGCACGGTCACCAGGCCGGCGACCGGGTGCTGCAGAGCATGGGCAACATCCTGCGCTCGATGGCCGGCGAACACGACCTGGCCTGCCGCCTGGGCGGCGATGAGTTCTGCCTCATCCTGCGGCGCGGCACCCACGAAATCGTGCAGCATGCCGCCGAGTTCATCCTCAGCGCGGTGCATGGTCTACTCGAACGCAGCCATGGCACGCCCCATGTGAGCCTGGTGAGCATCGGCGCCAGCCTGCTGGCGCCGGATGCGGACTGGAGCGAGTGGTATGCGCGTGCGGACCGCGCGCTGTACCAGGCCAAGCGCGATGGCGGCAACTGCCTGCGCTGGGTGGACGCGCCGGACGGGCACTAGAGCGGAGACACCGGTGATGAAGGGCGACAAAGGAACGTCGGCGCCACACAACCAGCAGCTGCGCGCGCTGCTGTTCACCGACCTGTGCGATTCGCTGCAGCTGGTTGAGCGGATCGGTGATGTGGCGGCGGCCGAGCTGTTCCAGCAGCATGACCGTCTGGTGCTGGGTCTGCAGCAGCGCTGGAACGGGCAGCTGATCGACCGTTCCGACGGCCTGTTCGTACTGTTCGAGCGCACCATCGATGGCGTCGGTTTTGCCCTGGCCTACCAGACTGCGGTGGAGGCGCTGGGGCGTGAGCGCGGCATCGTGCTGCGCGCGCGTGCGGGCCTGCATGTCGGTGACGTGCTGTTGTGGAACAACAGTGCCGAAGCAATGGCCCATGGCGCCAAGCCGGTGGAGGTGGAGGGCCTGGCCAAGCCGATGGCGGCGCGGCTGATGCAGCTGGCCTGGCCGGGCCAGGTGTTGCTGTCGGCCACCGCCGAGCAGATGGCACGGCGCGCTACCTCCACGCTGCCCTGGGCCAGCGAGGCGCTGCGCTGGAAGCACCATGGGCGCTGGCGCTTCAAGGGCATCACCGAGCGCCAGGATGTGTTCGAGATCGGCCTGCGTGGCAGTGCGCCGCTGCGTCGACCGCGTTCGGGCGAGAAGGCATGGCGCGATCTACCCTTGTGGCGGCGTCCCGCGGCTGTGGTCACCGAGGCCGCGCTGGCGGTGACGCTGGGCGTGCTGCTGTGGATGCTGCTGCGCCCGGCGCCGGCCATCGCCTTCGCCGAACGGGACTGGGTGATCCTGGCCGCGGTGCAGAACACCACCGCCTATCCGCAGCTGGACAGCAGCCTGGAGCAGGCGCTGTACATCAGCCTGGGTCAGTCACGCTTCGTCAACATCCTCAGCGAGTTGAAGGTGCGCGACACCCTGCAGCTGATGCAGCGCTCGCCACAGGCACGGCTCGACCGAGGCCTGGCCATCGAGGTGGCCCTGCGCGACGGCGCACGCGCGGTGCTGGTACCGAGCGTGCTCGAGCTCAACGGCAAGGTGCGGGTCAGTGTCGAAGTGGTCGATCCGCACAGCGGCCAGACCGTCTATACGCGCTACGCCGATGGTCGAGGCCTGGAATCGATCCTGACCTCCACCGACCACGTGGTGGCAGCGCTGCGCGCCGACCTGGGCGAAGCGTTGCGTGATGTCGGTCGCGATCAGCGACCACTGCCCACCGTGGCGACGGCCAATCTCGATGCCCTGCATGCCTACGCCAAGGGCGTCGATGCCACGGCGGCCGCCCGCTACGACGACGCACTGATGTTCTACGAGCAGGCCACCCGGCTCGATCCCGCATTCGCCTTTGCCTATGTGGGGCAGATGACCATCCAGCACGCCAAGGGCAACCTGGAGCAGGCCGCCGTGCTGTACCGAAAGGCGGTCAGCCAGCGTGCCCATCTGACGGCACGCGACCAGCTGTACCTGGACGCGTGGGCAGCGGATTTCGCAGGTGCACCGCCCATGCGCATCGCCGACAAGTGGCGCCTGCTGACCGAGCTGTACCCGGACGACCCGGCCGGTTGGATGAACTACGCCAAGATCCTGTACACCCAGGGCGACTATGACGGCGCCCTGGCCGCAACGCAGCCGCTGCTGGCCCGCCAGCATTCACGGCGTGCACTGGTGCTGGTGTTCGTGGCGCGGGTGCAGCTGGCCCGTGGCGAAGTCGCCGCAGCCGAAGCGGCGCTGCGTGGCGCACGCCTTCATCCGGGCTGGAATGGCGATGGCATGGAGCCGGTGATCGCCGCGCTGGCTGGTGATTTCGAGGCCGCCAATGCCGGCTTTGCGGCGATGCTCGTATCGGGGCCGGGGACGCGCATGCTGCGCGCGGCGGTGCTGGCCATGCAGGAGCGCGCGCACGAGGCAGCCACCGACATGCGGCAGGTGGCTGCCCAGTGCACGACGGTCGGTGGGCTGTGCGACATCTACGCGCTGCAGGCACTGGCCTGGCGCGAACAGGAAGGCGACCACGTGACGGCGCAGGAATACCTGCGTGTGCTGGACCGGGCGCTGGCCGCGGTCGACCGTCGCCATCCTGCGCCAGCGCGCCGCAATGCATTCATCGCCCTGGCGGCGGCCTATCATGCCGCGCGCGCAGGCCACGCCTCGGTGGTGATGCAGCGCAGGGACCCGCTGCAGGCCCTGCCCGAGCGCGACGCGGATCCGCGTCTGCGCGAGCTCTGGAACCTGCTGCGTGCCCGCATGGCCTTCGACCAGGGTGACCTGGACCAGGCGCAGGACCTGCTGGCGCAGCAGCCGTCGGCGAACCTGTTCCAGTGGCGGGTGCTGCAGCTGGATCTGGTGACCGCGCGCGGCGACCAGGCCGCGGTCGCACGGCAGGCGGCGTGGCTGCAGCGCCACGCCGGCCTGGCATTTGCTGAAGACACCGGTGACTACGCTCTGTTGCCACTGAACGCGATGGATGTGCAGCGGCTGGCGGCAGGCCGCGCCGCCGCAGTGATGCCTGACAAGGGCACGGTGGCCGCGCCCTGAGGCCGGTCTATCGATCCAGGCCGGGCAGGCCATCCTCGAACAGGAACGGCACGGTGAACGAGGCACGCGCGTCCAGCAGCTCCCGCAGGCGCGGAGCGGCCTTGGCGAACTCGGCCTTGCTGCCCAGCGTGGCCAGCGGCGTATGGCAGGCGCGCACGCAGTCTTCATCGGCGCCCAGATCGAGCAGTGCCTGGCCCGGATCAGCGGCGAAAGCCTTGCGGAAGTCATCGTCGCTGGACAGGCGTTCCAGCAGCTGCTGGACGACGTGGGTGGGAAGCGGTGAAGAAGACATGGCGTGCAACCGACGGGCTGGGAAAATGGAAGTATCGGCGGCGATCGTGCGAAGTTGATGGCAGGCACGTGCATCGCGCTATGATCGGCGCCCCCGCAGGCCTTTCGATTGCACGCCGATGAGATTCCGCCGTTGCCGGACACTGTTCGTCGAGCCGGTCGAACGCCCGGCCTTTGCATTGGCCGACCTGATGGCCGGCGGCACCGGGGTGACCTTCGAGCAGCGGCTGCAGGTGCGTACCGCCCACCTGCCTTCGGCATGCGAGATCGATGCCGACAGCTGCGCCTGGCTGTTGGCCTGCAGCGCCGAGCATTGGCAGCCGATGCCGGAGGATGCGGCCTGCCGCCGCCGCGTACTGGCGCTGCTGCAGCAGGGACTCCTGGTGAGCGACGATCCGGCCCATGCCGAGGCCTGTGCGGCCGAGCAGCGCGTGCGCGACAGCCACTGGTGGCCGCTGTCGGCGCTGCACTACCAGCAATCCTGCTGGGATGGCGTGGACAGCAGCGCGGACATGCAGCGTCAGCAGCTGGTGACCGCGCGCGACCTGGTCCGCAGCTTCGGCAATCCGCCGCCGGAGGCGCCGCCACGCCAGCCCGGCGCGCTTGCGCTGCCCCGCTGCGATGATGATCCGATGCAGGAACTGCTGCAGGCGCGTGCCACCTGCCGGAATTTCGATGCGACCCGCGCGCTGCCGCTGCCGTTGCTGGCACGGCTGCTGCAGCAGGTGCTGATGGCGCAGGCACAGGTGGAAACCGATCCGGACGTGCGGTTCCTGAAGAAGAACGTGCCCTCGGCCGGCAGCCTGCATCCGCTGGAAGCCTATCTGATGGTGCGCGACGTGCAGGGCCTGGCGCCGGGGCTCTACCATTACCACGCAGTCGCGCATGAACTGGCCCCGCTGCCGGTGCAGCCCGACGATCCCGCAGGGTTCCGCCTGCGCCTGCTGGCGGGCCAGCACTGGTTCGCCGATGCCCACGTGCTGCTGGTACTGGTGTGCCGCTTCGAGCGCACCTTCTGGAAGTACCGCAACCACGCCAAGGCCTACCGTGCGGTCATGCTCGACGCCGGGCACATCTCGCAGGCGTTCTACAGCGCGGCCACCGCACAGGGCCTGGGCGCGTTCGTCACGGCGGCCATCAACGAGGCCGAGGCCGCGCGCGCGCTTGCCCTGCAGCCGATGGCGGAAGGCGCGCTGGCGGTATGCGGCTTCGGCTGGCGCGCGGCAACGATGCAGACCTCGGAGATGGACCCGGCGGGCCGTGTCTGGCCCGCCAGGATCACGCCGTAGCGTGGCTCAGGCCGCTTCGAAGTCGACCAGGACCGCGCCGTCGCCGACCTGGTCGCCGGCCTTCGCCCGGTAACCCTTCACTGTGCCGTCGGCCGGTGCCTGCAGGGTGTGCTCCATCTTCATCGCCTCGAGTACCACCAGCGGCGTGCCGCGCTTGACCTGGGCACCGGCCTCGACCAGCGTGGCCACGATCCTGCCGGGCATCGGCGCCAGCAGGCTGCCTGCATCGGCCACCGCATGCTCCGACTCGCCGACCGGGTCGTGCAGGGTGAAGCGGTGCTGGCCATCGGCGCCGAACAGATACAGCTGGTCACCCTCGCGCAGCAGCTGCAGTGACCAGCGACGGCCGTCCAGCTGCACCGTCAGGTGCTGGCTGTCGAGGCGACCGAGCACCGACTGCGGGGCCGCATCATCACATTGCACACGCCAGCCATCGGCCTGTGCCCACACCTTCAGCACGTGCCGGCGCTCTCCCTGCTGCAGCGGCAGCACGCGGGGCGCTGGCGCACCCAGGCGCCAGCCATCCTGTGCGCGCCAGGGCGAATGGGGATCGCGCGGGTCGCTGCCGGCGTCGGCCGTGCTGGCAACCGCGGCGACCGCGGCCAGCTGCCACAGTGCATCGTCGCTGTCACCGACGGCACTCAGGGCGGCCTGCTCGCGTTCGATCAGTGCGGTATCCAGCCGGGCGTGCGCGAATGAATCGGTGTGGACCAGCCGGCGCAGGAAACCGGCATTGGTGGTCACGCCCACCACCTGGCAGTCAGCCAGCGCCTGGCTCATGCGCCGCAATGCGCTGTCGCGGTCCACATCCCAGACGATCAGCTTGGCGATCATCGGGTCGTAATACGGCGTGATGGCGTCGCCTTCCTCCACGCCGGTATCCACGCGCACGTTGGCCGAAGCAGCCGGCAGGCGCAGGCGGCGCAGGGTACCGGTGGACGGCAGGAAGCCGCGGTCGGCATCTTCGGCGTACAGCCGTGCTTCGATCGCGTGGCCGTGGATGGCCAGCTGGTCCTGGCGCAGCGGCAGTGGCTGGCCGCAGGCCACGCGCAGCTGCCATTCCACCAGGTCGGTACCGGTGATGAACTCGGTGACCGGGTGCTCGACCTGCAGGCGGGTGTTCATTTCCATGAAGTAGAAATCACCGTCCGGGCCGGCGATGAACTCCACCGTGCCCGCGCCGACGTAGCCCACGGCGCGTGCAGCGTCGACCGCCGCCTGGCCCATCGCGGCGCGGCGCTCGGCACTCATGCCCGGTGCCGGGGCCTCTTCCAGCACTTTCTGGTGCCGGCGTTGCACCGAGCAGTCACGCTCGAACAGGTAGACCGCATCACCGTGGCTGTCGCCGAACACCTGGATCTCGATATGGCGCGGGCGCTCGACATACTTCTCGACCAGCACGTGGTCGTTGCCGAACGCCGAGGCGGCTTCGCGCTGGCAGCTGGCCAGCGCATCGATGAAGTCCTCGCTGCGTTCGACCTTGCGCATGCCCTTGCCGCCACCGCCGGCGCTCGCCTTGATCAGCACCGGATAGCCGATCGTATCGGCCTGCGCGCGCAGGAAGTCCGGCGCCTGCTGGTCACCGTGATAACCCGGCGTCAGCGGCACGCCGGCTTTGGCCATCAAGGCCTTGGCCGCGCTCTTGTCACCCATCGCGCGGATCGCGCTGGCCGGCGGTCCGATGAAGGTGATGCCGGCGGCGGCACAGGCATCGGCGAAGTCGGCGTTCTCGGACAGGAAGCCGTAACCGGGATGGATCGCCTGCGCGCCGCTCCGGCGTGCGGCGTCGAGCAGGGCCTCGCCGCGCAGATAGCTCTCGCGTGCGGCGGCCGGTCCGATGTGGATGGCCTCGTCGGCCAGGCGCACGTGGCGGGCATTGCGGTCCGCATCGGAATACACCGCCACGGTGGCGATGCCGAGGCGGCGGCAGGTGGCGATGACGCGGCAGGCGATTTCGCCACGGTTGGCGATCAGGACTTTGGTGAACATGGCGACAGGCTCGGTCATGGCGCGGGTTACATGCGGAACACGCCGAAGCGCGTCTGCTGCGGAGCGGCGTTGAGGCTGGCCGACAGCGCCAGGGCCAACACCCGGCGGGTATCGGCCGGATCGATCACGCCGTCGTCCCACAGGCGCGCGCTGGCGTAGTACGGGTGGCCCTGCTGCTCGAACTGCTCGCGGATCGGCGCCTTGAACGCGTCCTCTTCCGCGGCGGGCCATTGCCCGCCCTTGGCTTCGATGCCATCGCGACGCACCGTGGCCAGCACGCTGGCGGCCTGTTCGCCACCCATCACGCCGATGCGTGCGTTGGGCCACATCCACAGGAAATTCGGCGAATAGGCCCGCCCACACATGCCGTAGTTGCCGGCGCCGAACGAGCCGCCGATCACCACGGTGAACTTGGGCACCTTCGCGCAGGCGACCGCCATCACCAGCTTGGCACCGTCCTTGGCGATACCGCCCTGTTCGTACTTGCGCCCGACCATGAAGCCGGTGATGTTCTGCAGGAACAGCAGCGGGATGCCGCGCTGGGTGCACAGCTCGATGAAGTGCGCGCCCTTCAGCGCGGACTCGGAGAACAGGATGCCGTTGTTGGCGATGATGCCGATCGGGTAGCCGTTCAGATGGGCGAAGCCGGTGACCAGGGTGGCGCCATAGCGCGGCTTGAACTCATCGAAGCGCGAGCCATCGACCAGGCGTGCGATCACCTCGCGCACGTCGTAGGGCTTGCGCGTATCGGCCGGGATCACGCCGTACAGTTCGTGCGCCGGCAGCAACGGTTCCTCCGGCGGCTGCATCGCCATCGCCGGTTCCGGCTTGCGCCAGTTCAGCTGGGCGATGATCGCGCGGACCCGTGCCAGCGCCTGCAGGTCGTTGTCGGCCATGTGGTCGGCCACACCGGAAATGCGCGTGTGCACGTCGGCGCCGCCCAGTTCCTCGGCCGTCACCACTTCACCGGTGGCCGCCTTCACCAGCGGCGGGCCGCCGAGGAAGATGGTGCCCTGCTCGCGCACGATCACCGTTTCATCGCTCATCGCCGGCACGTAGGCGCCACCGGCGGTGCAGCTGCCCATGACGCAGGCGATCTGCGGAATGCCCTGCGCGGACAGGTTGGCCTGGTTGTAGAAGATGCGGCCGAAGTGGTCGCGATCGGGGAACACCTCGTCCTGCAGCGGCAGGAAGGCGCCACCGGAGTCGACCAGATAGATGCACGGCAGGTGGTTCTGCTCGGCGATCTCCTGTGCACGCAGGTGCTTCTTCACCGTCATCGGGTAATAGGTGCCGCCCTTGACCGTGGCATCGTTGGCCACGATCACGCACTCCACGCCGCTGACCCGGCCGATGCCGGCGACCACGCCGGCTGCCGGCACAGCGTCGTCATACATGCCATGAGCAGCCAGCGGCGCGATTTCCAGGAAGGCACTGCCGGCATCGAGCAGGGCGTCGATGCGGTCGCGTACCAGCAGCTTGCCGCGCGCGGTGTGCTTGGCGCGTGCCGCCTCGCTGCCGCCCAGGGCAGTGCGGGCGAGGGTGGCGTGCAGATCGTCGACCACGGCCTGCATCGCCGCGCGGTTGCTTTCAAACGTGTCGCTGCCCGGTTGCAGCTGGCTGTTCAGGACGGTCATGGGGTGGCCTTACAGAGTGCGCTGGAACAATTCACGGCCGATCAGCATGCGGCGGATCTCCGACGTGCCCGCACCGATCTCGTACAGCTTGGCGTCGCGCCACAGGCGGCCGGTCGGGTACTCGTTGATGTAGCCGTTGCCACCGAGGATCTGGATCGCCTGCCCGGTCAGCCAGGTGGCCTTCTCGGCGGCGTACAGGATCGCACCGGCCGCGTCCTGGCGGGTGGTACGGCCCTGGTCGCAGGCGCGTGCCACGGCGTACACGTAGGCGCGGCAGGCGCCTAGGCCCACGTACATGTCGGCGATCTTGGCCTGGATCAGCTGGAAGCTGCCGATCGCTTCGCCGAACTGGTGGCGTTCGTGCACGTACGGCATCACCACGTCCATGGCCGCAGCCATCAGCCCCAGCGGGCCGCCGGACAGCACCACGCGCTCGTAGTCCAGGCCGGACATCAGCACGCGCACGCCACCGCCGACGCTGCCGAGCACGTTCTCTTCGGGAATCTCGCAGTCCTGGAACACCAGCTCGCAGGTCGGCGAGGAGCGCATGCCCAGCTTGTCCAGCTTCTGCGCGGTGGAGAAACCCGGCATGCCCTTTTCAACCAGGAAGGCGGTGATGCCCCTGGCGCCGGCGTCCATGTCGGTTTTGGCATAGACCACCAGCACATCGGCGTCCGGGCCATTGGTGATCCACATCTTGTTGCCGTTGAGGACATAGCGATCGCCGCGCTTGTCGGCGCGCAGCTTCATCGATACCACGTCCGAACCGGCGCCGGGTTCGCTCATCGCCAGTGCGCCCACCTTGGCGCCGCTGCACAGGTCGGGCAGGAAGCGCTGCTTCTGCGCCTCGCTGCCGTTCTTGCGCAGCTGGTTCACGCACAGGTTGGAGTGCGCGCCATAGGACAGGCCGATGCCGCCGGAGGCGCGCGAGACCTCTTCCATCGCCACCACGTGGGCCAGGTAGCCCATGCCGGTACCGCCGTATTCTTCCTCGACGGTAAGGCCGAGCAGGCCCTGTTCGCCCAGTTTCGGCCACAGTGCCTGCGGGAACTGGTTGGTCGCATCGGCCTCGGCCGCCAGCGGCGCGATCTCGGCGGCGGCAAAATGGGCCACGCTCTGGCGCAGCAGGTCGATCTCTTCACCGAGATCGAAGTTCAGGGATGGCACGTGCATTACAGCGGCTCCACGGCGGCAAAGTGGGGGATGGACGCACCCAGGGCTTGCCGGCGATGGTTTCCAGGACCACGCCGGCACGGGCGAGGCCCCAGCGTAACGGGGTTCGGGAAAGAAGTGAACACAAATTCAAAAATTGAAACCAGAATCAAAACATGGCCTACAAACGCTCTGCACTGATGGAAGAACGCCTGGCCGGGGCCCGCGAGCGGATCCTGCTGGCAACCCGTGAACGGGTCGCCACCGGCGGCTGGCGAAACGCCCCGGTGACCGCCGTGGCAACCCAGGCGGGGGTCTCCACCGGCCTGATCTACCGTCATTTCCCCTCCAAGGCCGACCTGTTCGTGGAGGTGCTCAACGCGGCGGTGGCCCATGAAGTGGCGATCATGGAACGCATCGCCAGCGGCCCGGAGGCCGCCAGCGAGCGCCTGCGGCTGGCCATCGCCGCCTTCGTGCGTCGCGCCCTGGCGGGTCCGGGGCTGGCCCACGCCTTCATCGTCGAACCGGTCGATCCGGACGTGGAAGCCGAGCGCATGCGCGGCCGCCGTGCCTTCGGTGATGTGTTCCTGCGCCTGGTGGAGGAAGGCGTGGCTGCCGGCGAACTGCCTGCGCAGGATGCGCATGTGGCGGCCGCGTGCCTGGTCGGCGCCTTCACCGAAGCGATGGTTGGCCCGACTGCGCCCAGCCGTGAAGCGCATCGCGACGAGGATGCGCTGGTCGACGCCATCTGCAGCTTCTGCCTGCGTGCCATCGGCGCACCGGTAAATCGGTAGCGCCGGGCCATGCCCGGTGGCTTCTGCGGCGCTGCGTGCTCGCCGGGCATGGCCCGGCGCTACCGCATGTGGCCGATCCCGCAATGCTGCGACGCACCAGCAGCGAAGCCTGTTGTCGCGCGCAGGGCGCGTTCTATACTCGGCCCATCACGCAGTCGCTCAGCCGTGGTCCAACGACTACCAGCCAGGGGTAACGAAGAGTGCGGAATTACGATCTGGAGTTCCTGAAACGCTTCTCCATGGTGATCGCGCTGTTGATGGCCATCACTCTGGGTCTGATCTTCCTTGCCGCCTTCCTGCACACCCGGATTCCGCCCGAGGTGTCGCCCACTGCGGCCAAACGCACCGAACAGCGCATCGCGCCGACCGGAGCGGTGTACGCCGGCAGTACCGGTGCGGCCGCGCAGGCGGCCGCCAAGGCGGCCGCGCTGGCCAAGGCCGCCTCGCAGGTGGCGTACGGCGGCACCACGGATGGCAAGGTCATCTTCGACAACCTGTGCACCGCCTGCCACACCACCGGCGTGGGCCAGGCGCCGACCCTGGACCGCGCGCACTGGGACCAGCGCATCACGCAGGGCAAGGACACGCTCTACAAGCACGCCATCGAGGGCTACACCGGCCCGGACGGCGGCATCATGCCACCCAAGGGCGGCAACCCGGCGCTGACCGAGGAACAGATCCACGCCACCGTGGACTGGATGCTGGGCAACCTGAAGTAGGACCTTTCCGCAGCGCCGGGCCTGCCCTCGGCAGCCTCTGCTCCACCTGCGTGGGCGGCTGCCGGGCATGGGCCCGGCGCTGCGATCGCGCCATCGACGGCCCCGGGGGCTTTGCCCACCTGGGCCGATCGCCGGGCTGCAGTCGGGCGTTCGTATTTCGGGGTTAGTCTGTGCCTCCCTTCCGTGGAGTCGCCCGTCGATGCGCCGCCGTTCCCTTGTCCTCGCCCTGTCCCTGCTGCTGCCGGCACCTGCCTTTGCCCAGGCCCAGCCGCAGGCCATGCCGGCCCCGGCGACGTCCACCCCGCGCAACTCCACCGTTGTACTGGCCACCGCGCCGGCCGACTGGCGCGCGCTGGACGGCCAGCGTGTGCGCATCGCTGCGCCGCTGACCCTGGCCGGCACCGACGCTCTGGAACGCTCCGGCCAGCTGACGGTCGCCTTCGGCGGTCGCCTGTGGCAGCCGACCGAAGTGGCCGCGCCGGGCACCGCCGGCATCGAACAGGTGATGGCTGACAACCTGCGCCGCCGCCTGGTCCTGGACGATGGCAGCGACGTGCGTGATCCGGGCAGCGTGGCCTACCTGCCGGGCAACCCGGTGCTGCGCACCGGCATGCTGCTGCGCAATGTGGAAGGCATCGTCCGCGTGGACGCGCAGGGCCGCCCGCAGTTGCAGGTGGAAGGCACGCTGAGCCTGCCCGCACTGCAGCGGCCGGCGGTGCCGGACGTGCCTGGCAGCCTGCGTATCGCGGCGTTCAACCTGGAAAACTACTTCAATGGCGACGGCCAGGGCGGCGGCTTCCCGACGCTGCGCGGTGCCCGCACGCTGGAGGAGCACAAGGCCCAGGTGGCCAAGCTGGTCGCCACCATCAATGCGCTCGATACCCACATCGCCGCCCTGATGGAGCTGGAGAACGATGGCTACGGACCGCAGTCGGCCATTGCCGAGCTGCTGGCCGCGCTCAATGACCGGCCACACGCCGGACCGGACGACGCATGGGTGGCGGTCGATCCGGGCGAAGGCCCCGGCACCAATCCCATCCGCGTCGGCATCATCTACAAGCGCGGTGCATTCAAGACATTGGGCCCGCCGTTGACCAAGCTTGACGGCCCGTTTGCCGAGCACAGCCGCGCACCGCTGGCACAGGCTTTCCAGGGCAAGGGCGCACCGTTCATGGTGGTCGCCAACCACTTCAAGTCCAAGGGGTGCCGCGACGCCAGCGGTGCCGACGCCGACCGCAACGATGGCCAGGGCTGCTGGAATGCGACGCGCGTCGAATCGGCCCGCCAGCTCAACCAGTGGGTGCAGGCCGAAGCCGCGCGCCTGAAGGTGAAGGATGTAGTGATGCTGGGCGATTTCAACGCCTATGCGATGGAGGATCCGATCCGCACGCTGCACACGCTGGGCTGGCAGGACGCCTTCAAGGTGGCCAAGGTCGAACATCCCTACAGCTACGTCTACAACGGCTACAGCGGCCGCCTCGACCACGCCCTGCTGAGTCCGTCCATGGCCCGCCGCCTGGCGGGCGCCGCCGAATGGCACAGCAATGCCGACGAGCAGGACGCCAGCGGCTACCAGGGGCGCAATGTGCCCGGCCCATGGCGCAGCTCCGACCACGACCCGCTGCTGCTGGGCTTCGACAAATGACCCAGCTGTGAGGCATCCGCCCGGATGGAGCCGGGCATGGGGCCGCACCGGCTCGCGGTCGGCGGAGCGTTTCTTTGGTTGCTTTCTTTGCGCGCAAAGAAAGTGACACCTCTGCGCGGACGCGGAAACGATCTGCCGGGGATGGCCCGGCGCAACCCGTACTCACCCCCAGGCGATCAATCCGATCGCCAGCACCGCCAGCGCCAGGCCGGCCCGGTTCCACTTCGTGGTCGGTTCGCCAAAGGCAAACACGCCCACCAGCGCGCCCAGTACCACCACGCCGATGTTCATGCCGGCGAACACCGTGGCCGGGCTGTCCGGCATCGCCTGGTGCGCGTGCACATAGAACAGGATGTTGCCGCCGTTGAGCAGGCCCAGCAGCGCACCCGCGCCGAGGTTGTGCCAGGCCAGCCGGCTGCGACCGCTGAAGTGCCGCCACAGCTGCAATGCCAGCATCAGTACGAAGGCCACGCTGAAGCTGGCCAGCACCGCCGCCATCGACGGCGTGCCGGACAGCGCCACCTGCTTGAGCAGCACGTCCACCACCGCGAAGCCGCCCCACACGCCCAGCAGCCAGCCCCAGCCACCCGGCGAGGACGCCACCGCCGGACCGCGCGGGCGCAGGCTGATGGCCACCATCGCCAGCAGGCCCAGGCCGAGCCCGGCCAGCTTCCACGGCGTGGCGGTCTGGCCGAAGAACAGGAACGCCGCCGCCAGTGACAACAGCAGCGACAGCCGCTGCGCCACGTCGCTGCGGACGATGCCGGCCACCGCCACCGCGCGGCCCAGCACCAGGAAGATCGAGGGCAGCGCCACCGCCAGCGCCAGCAACGACGGCCACGGGGCATGCGGCGCGCGCAGCGCATCCAGCGGCGGCTGCAGCACCACGGCGGTCAGGGTCGCAGCCACCAGATAGTTCCAGGTGACCATCTGCGCAACATCCAGTTGGCGGCGTCCGGCCACCTTCAACAACACCGAAACCAGCACGCTGCAGATCACGGCCAAAGACAGGTAGAGCATGGGGCGGGCACAGGGCAGGGGCGGGGGACGGTATCATGGTGCCATGCACAAGCCTTCGTTCCCCGTCGCCCCTGGCGAAACCGCCTGCCTCGAACTGGACGGCCCGGCCGGCCCGCTGGAAGTGGTCGTCGACCTGCCCAAGGCCGATGTGCCGGTGCAGCCGATCGTGGCCATCGTCTGCCATCCGCTGTCCACCGAGGGCGGCACCCTGCACAACAAGGTGGTCACCATGACCGCCAGCACCCTGCGCGAGCTGGGCATCGCCACGGTGCGCTTCAACTTCCGCAGCGTCGGTGGTTCGGCGGGCACCTTCGATGGCGGCGTGGGCGAGCAGGATGACCTGAAGACCGTGACCGCCTGGGTGCGCAGCCAGCGCCCCGACGACCGCCTGTGGCTGGCCGGCTTCAGCTTTGGTGCGTTCGTTTCGCTGAAGGCAGCCGCCACGCTGCAGCCGGAGGCGCTGATCTCGATCGCGCCGCCGGCCGGCCGCTGGGATTTCGACGGCGTGCAGCCACCGGCCCGCTGGCTGGTGATCCAGGGCGAGCAGGACGAGATCGTCGACCCGCAGGCGGTCTATCAGTGGCTGGACGCGCTGCAGGCTCCGCATGAGCTGGTGCGGATGCCCGACACCAGCCACTTCTTCCATCGCAAGCTGATCGACCTGCGCGGTGCGTTGACCCACGGCGTCAAGCACTGGCTGGGCGCAGCGGCATGAGTGCAGTCGAGTTGACCCCGTCGCAGCGGTATGCGGCCGGGGTTGCCCGGGGTGACTGGCAGGACGACCCCGCCCAGCACGCGGCGCTGGCCGAGCTGGACCGCATCCACGTGGGCCTGCTGGACAACGCCGACGACGGCTGGCTGGACCGGTTGTCCTCGTTCTGGAAGAAGCCCGAGCCGGTCAAGGGGCTGTATTTCTGGGGGGGGGTCGGCCGCGGCAAGACCTTCCTGGTGGATCTGTTCTACGACGGGCTGCCAATCAAGCAGAAGTACCGCACCCACTTCCATCGTTTCATGCGCAGCGTCCACGAGCGCCTGCGCGAGCACCAGGGCCAGAGCGACCCGTTGGCGAAGATCGCCCAGGAATGGCGCAGCAACCTGCGCGTGCTGGTGCTGGACGAATTCTTCGTCACCGACATCGGCGACGCCATGCTGCTGGCGCGCCTGCTCGAACGCCTGTTCGCCGAGGGCGTGACCCTGGTCACCACCTCCAATACGGCGGTGGAGAACCTGTATCTCAATGGCCTGCAGCGCGAGAGCTTCCTGCCCGCCATCAGTCTGCTGCAGCGCTTCTGCGTCGAGCTGTACGCCGAAGGCACGGAGGATTACCGGATGCGCGCGCTGACCCGCTCGCCGGTGTACCGCGCGCCGCTGGCCGCCGACAGCGACGACTGGCTCGCCACGCGCTGGAACGAACTGAGTGGCGGCCAACCCGCCAAGGCCGGCAACATCGAGATCGAAGGCCGCAAGATTCCGGTCCGCGGCCGGGGCAAGAGCATCGCCTGGTTCGACTTCGCCGCCCTGTGCGAAGGCCCGCGCGGCCCATCGGACTACATCGAGATCGCACACGAGTTCAATACGGTGCTGCTGGGCGGCATTCCCGCCTTTGATCGCCTGAACGAGGACGCCGCGCGCCGCTTCGTCAACCTGATCGACGAACTGTACGACCGCCACGTCAACCTGGTCTGTACCGCCAGCACCTCGCCGGTCGAGCTGTACACCGGCCAGCGCCTGCAGGGCGCGTTCGAGCGCACCGCCTCGCGCCTGATCGAGATGCAGAGCGCTGAATACCTGGGTACCCCGCACCGGGCGTGAGGGCCCGGGAGCTGCACGATCTGCCGGAAAGGCAGCCGCGCGCAGGCGCTGCAGCGGCAGCTCGAGGTTACCGGCTGGGCGCCAGTGCGTTGCCCTGCGGCCGCTCCTCCGGCCCGGTCGACACTTGCAGGCCGTCGTCGCTGCGCTCCAGCAGCCGCAGCGGCTGGCCCTGGTAACGCACTTCCAGCGCATCGTGGGTATCGGCCAGCGCACGCACCAGCGGGCACAACGCCATGGCGCTGGCCTCCACGCGCTGGGCACCGGCTTCCAGGCGCCGGTCCAGCTCGGCATCCAGGCGCTCGGCGCGTTCCTCCATGGCGTCGCTGCGGCCGGTGAAGACCTGCCAGAGCACGCTGCGGGCGATCGAGCCGGACAGCGTCTCGGCCATGTCCTGCACCTTCGCCTCGAATCCGGGACCGAAGGTCGCCTGTTCCCAGTAGCCCTTTCCGAGCGTCCCCTCGATCCAGTCATCCGCCTGCCGCCGCAGGCGCCTGACCTTGCGGCTGTTGGCGGTGCCGGTCAGGCTCTCGTAGACGCCATCGAGCGCGTCGAAGCTCAGCTGGCTGACATCGCGCGCCAATGCCGTGGCGGCGGGCATCAACCGGCGCGCGCCGGCCTCCAGCTGGCGCAGGCGGGCGGCATCGGCGTCGCTGACCGGCACGATCGTGTCATCCAGGCTCAGCACACCATCGTGGAACACCACCTCGTGCGGCGCCTGTGGGCCGTGTCGCAGCCAGATGCCGCCGCTGTCCACCAGCACGTCATAGTCCGTGCGGATGCCACACTGGTCCGCGTGCAGCTTCGGCGCGTCGGCCGCCTGCGCCGGCATGATGCACAGCGCCGACAGCACTGCCAGGGCAGGCAGTCGCAGGTCCATTGGACATTCCTTTTCCAGTCGCCAGAGCCCAGCGTCCGCCTCTCCGGCCTGTCCGTCATCGGCCGGAAGTCACGCCGTCCACCGGATTCCCACCGGCTGCCCACCTTCTATCCACAGGGTTGTCCCTTGGTCATTCCGTTACTGTCATGTGAAGCTGTCATTGTTCTGTTTCCGCACGCCGTTGTACCGCCGGAATGACGCGTTCCGGTCTTGACTGCGCGGCCCGTTCCGGCAGGTCCAAAGCGTCCGATCCGGGCGCCGATGGCACGATCCTTGCGGCGCAAGGGATTGCCGAATTTCACTACATTTGGCGTTGACGGACCCCACCACCCCCACTATCTTGTGGCCATCGGTCGCAGCGACCCCAAGTCGCAAGGACAACGGGGAAGGCGCAGAGGCGGGAGCCACGCGGCACCCCCGTCCACAGCGATACCCGTCGGCGACCGTCACGGCAGCGGCAGGCGCAGGTCTCACCTCCTGCGACGCCCAGCTGCCATCCTGGGCCGTCATGTCCTGGGCCGCGCCACCGATGCAACTGCAACCACCCCATCACGCCAAGAGGACACACGCCGTGACCACCGAAACCAGCGCCACCATCGAAAAGGAAAGCGAGTTCCTGTTGACGTCGCCGCCGACGGCCAACGCGATGAGTGTGACCAAGCGCAATGGCACGACCGAACTGGTGGACCTGAACAAGATCGTGCGTGCGGTGCAGCGTTCCTCCGAAGGCCTGCACGCCGTCGATCCGATGCGCGTGGCCACCCGCACCATTTCCGGCCTGTACAACGGCGCCACCACCCGCGAGCTGGACGAGCTGTCCATCCGCACCGCCGCCCTGCTGATCGGTGAAGAACCCGAGTACGGCCGTCTGGCCGCGCGCCTGCTGGCCAACTACATCGCCAAGGAAGTGTCGGGCCAGGAAATCTATGCCTTCTCGCAGTCGGTCAGCCGTGGCCATGAAGTCGGCCTGATCAACGACCGCCTGCTGAACTTCGTGCAGACCAACGCGCGCAAGCTCAACGATGCGATCGACATCTCGCTGGACCTGAACTTCGATTACTTCGGCCTGCGTACCCTGTACGACCGCTACCTGCTGCGCCATCCGCACACCCGCAAGGTGATCGAGACCCCGCAGCAGTTCTTCCTGCGCATCGCCAGCGCGCTGAGCGAGGACGTGTCCGAGGCCCTGGCGCTGTACAAGCGCATGGGCAACCTGGACTACCTGCCGTCCAGCCCGACCCTGTTCAACTCCGGCACCACCCACGAGCAGCTGTCCTCGTGCTTCCTGCTCGATTCGCCGCAGGACTCGCTGGAGTCGATCTACTCCAAGTACGGCGACATCGCCCAGCTGTCGAAGTTCTCCGGCGGCATCGGCGTCAGCTACACCCGCGTGCGTTCGCGTGGTTCGCTCATCAAGTCCACCAACGGCCATTCCAACGGCATCGTGCCGTGGCTGAAGACCATGGACTCGTCCGTGGCGGCGGTGAACCAGGGCGGCAAGCGCAAGGGCGCGGCCTGCGTGTATCTGGAAACCTGGCACGCCGACATCGAGGATTTCCTCGAGCTGCGTGACAACACCGGTGACGAAGCCCGCCGTACCCACAACCTGAACCTGGCCAACTGGGTGCCGGACCTGTTCATGAAGCGCGTCGAGGCCGACCAGGAATGGTCGCTGTTCGATCCGCGCGTCGTGCCGGAGTTCACCGATCTGTTCGGCGAAGCCTTCGAGCAGGCCTACCTGCAGGCCGAAGCCCAGGGCAAGGCCAACCGCACCATCTCCGCCCGCAAGCTGTACGCCCGCATGATGCGTACGCTGGCCGAGACCGGCAACGGCTGGATGACCTTCAAGGACAAGTGCAACCGCGCCAGCAACCAGACCCTGCGTCCGGGCAACGTGATCCACCTGTCCAATCTGTGCACGGAAATCCTGGAGGTCACCTCCAACGATGAAACCGCGGTGTGCAACCTGGGTTCGATCAACCTGGGCAACCACTTCGACGAGCACAACGAGTTCGACTTCGAGAAGCTGGCCGAGACCGTGCGCCTGGCCGTGCGCCAGCTCGACCGTGTCATCGACCTGAACTTCTACCCGATCGAAACCGCCCGCCGCGCCAACCTGCGCTGGCGCCCGGTCGGCCTGGGCTGCATGGGCCTGCAGGACGTGTTCTTCCGCAAGCGCCTGCCGTTCGACAGCGCCGAAGCCCGTGCCCTGTCGAAGAAGATCGCCGAGACGATCTACTTCCACGCGCTGGAAACCTCGACCGAGCTGGCCCAGGAACGCGGCAAGCACCCGTCGTTCAACGACACCCGTGCCGCCAGTGGCGAACTGCAGTTCGACGCCTGGAACGTGGTGCCGGAAGACACCGCGCGCTGGGATGCCCTGCGTGCCCGCATCAAGGAGCACGGCCTGCGCAACTCGCTGATGATCGCCATTGCCCCGACCGCGACCATCGCCTCCATCGCCGGCTGCTACGAGTGCGTCGAGCCGCAGGTGTCCAACCTGTTCAAGCGCGAAACCCTGTCCGGTGACTTCCTGCAGGTCAACCGCTACCTGGTGAACGAGCTGAAGAAGCTGGGCCTGTGGACCGCGGACATGCGCGATGCCATCAAGCTGGCCGAAGGTTCCATCGCCGGCCTGACGCAGATTCCGGAAACCCTGCGTGAGGTCTACCGCACTGCGTGGGAACTGCCGATGCGTTCGCTGATCGACATGGCCGCCGAGCGTGGCGCCTTCATCGACCAGTCGGCCTCGCTCAACCTGTTCATGGAAAGCCCGAACATCGGCGCGATGTCGTCCATGTACATGTACGCGTGGAAGCAGGGCATCAAGACCACCTACTACCTGCGCTCGCGTCCGGCCACCAAGATCGCCAAGACCACGGTCAGCAACGCGGCCCCGGCCAAGGTGTTCAGCCCGGACGAAGCCATCGCCTGCTCGCTGGAGAACCCGGAAGCCTGCGAGGCCTGCCAGTAATCGCGCGCTGTGCCGTAGATGGAGCCGGGCTCGGCCCGGCTGCGCAATGACAAGGTAGCGCCGGGCCATGCCCGGCGTTTTGACCCGAGAAGACAAGGAAACACCCATGGCCGACAAGCCCAAGCAGATGCTGCTCGATCCCGGTTTTGAACTGACGTTGCGCCCGATGCGCTACCCGCAGTTCTATGACATGTACCGGAATGCGATCAAGAACACCTGGACGGTGGAAGAGATCAATTTCCAGATCGACATCACCGACCTGCACAGCAAGATGTCGCCGGGTGAGCGCCACCTGATCCATCGCCTTGTCGCGTTCTTCGCCACCGGCGATTCGATCGTGTCCAACAACCTGGTGCTGAACCTGTACCAGCACCTCAATGCGCCGGAAGCGCGCATGTACCTGTCGCGCCAGCTGTATGAAGAAGCGCTGCACGTGCAGTTCTACCTGACCCTGCTCGACAACTACCTGCCGGACCCGGAAGAGCGCGCCAAGGCGTTCTCGGCGGTGGAGAACATCGACTCGATCAAGAAGAAGGCCGATTTCTGTTTCAAGTGGATCGACTCGATCCAGGACCTGACCCGCATCGAGACCCGCGAACAGCGCCGCCAGTTCCTGCTCAACCAGATCTGCTTCGCCGCCTGCATCGAAGGCCTGTTCTTCTTTGCTGCGTTCGCCTACGTGTACTACTTCCGTTCGCGCGGCCTGCTGCCGGGCCTGGCCTCGGGCACCAACTGGGTGTTCCGCGACGAAAGCGCCCACATGGAGTTCGCGTTCGAGTCGGTGCGCGTGGTCCGCGAGGAAGAGCCGGACCTGTTCGATGACGAGATGAAGCAGCAGGTGTACGACATGCTGGCCGAAGCGATCGAATGCGAAGTGCAGTTCGCCGAGGACGTGCTGTCCGGCGGCGTGGCGGGCATCTCCACGCGCGACATGCGCCAGTACCTGCAGCACTGCGCCGACCAGCACTTCGCCAAGCTGGGCATGGAAAAGAAGTACAACGTGCGCAACCCGCTGCCGTTCATGGAACTGCAGGACGTGCAGGAGCTGACCAACTTCTTCGAACGCCGCGTTTCGGCCTACCAGGTCGGCGTGCAGGGCGAAGTTGCCTTCGACATGAACTTCTGACCCGTCCGGTCAGGCCTGTCGCAGCGAAAACCCCGGCCGATGCCGGGGTTTTTTGTGGGTAGCGCCGGGCCATGGCCGGCGGGTACCGCCCGGGGCTGCGCGCAGCGTCGACCGCGCTGCGCGCTCGCCGGGCATGGCCCGGCGCTACCGCCGCCCTTCCACCGCCATGCGCACCGCCAGCCCGGCCAGGACCGTGCCCATCAGCCAGCGCTGTGCCGCCTGCCAGGTGGGGCGCGCGGCGAGAAATGCCGCGATGCTGCCGGCCAGCACCACGATCACCGCGTTCACGCTCAGGCTCACCACGATCTGGGTAGCACCCAGGACCAGCGACTGCATCAGCACGCTGCCGTGTCCGTCCGGATGCAGGAACTGCGGCAGCAGGGACAGGTACATCACCGCGATCTTCGGGTTCAGCAGATTGGTCAGAAAGCCCATCGCAAACAATCTGCGTGGGCTGTCCGGCGGCAGGTCGCGCACCGCGAACGGCGAGCGGCCACCGGGTCTGAGCGCCTGCCAGGCCAGGTACAGCAGGTACAACGCCCCCCCGATGCGCAGCGCGTCGTAGGCGAACGGCACCGTCATCAGCAGGGCGGTGATGCCCAGCGCCGCGCACAGCATGTAGAACACGAAACCCAGCACCACCCCACCCAGCGAGACCAGGCCGGCGCGGCGGCCCTGGCAGATCGAGCGCGAGACCAGGTAGATCATGTTCGGGCCGGGCGTGAGCACCATGCCCAGCGAGATGAGGGCGAACGCCAGCAGATCGGAGGTCGCGGGCATGGGCAGTCCTGGCAGTGGGCGTGGCGCAGTGTAGCGCTGCCTGTACGGGGCCTGGCTTAACATTGCCGCACCCCACACCGAAGCCCTGCCCATGACCCCGATCCCTGAAACCGTGCCACCGATCGAAGTGCGCATGGCCGAAATCGTCTTTCCCAACCATACCAACCATATGGGCACGCTGTTTGGTGGCCAGGCGCTGGCGTGGATGGACAAGGCCGCCTTCCTCGCCGCCGCCCGCTACTCGCGCCGCACCGTGGTGACCGCGCGCAGCGACCAGGTCGACTTCAAGCTGCCGATCCGCATCGGCCAGATGGTGGAAACGATCGGCCGCATCGTCGAGGTCGGCCGCAGCTCGATGAAGGTCGAGGTGGAACTGATTGCCGAAGACCTGCACAGCGGCGAGCGCAGGCTCTGCACCCGCGGCCACTTCGTGATGATCGCGCTGGACGAGGCGGGCCAGCCGATCGCGGTGCCGCCGCTGCCGGCGCCCTGAGCCGGCGCTTGTGGGGGCGCCGTGCTGCCCCCATCTGGTCGGCATGACCCCGCCGCTGACCGACTTCATCGACCGCGCCCAGCGCCTGTTCGTGCTGACCGGCGCTGGCTGCAGCACGGCCTCGGGAATCCCCGATTACCGAGATACCGATGGCCAATGGAAACGCACGCCGCCGGTCACCTACCAGGCATTCATGGGCGAGGCCGCCACCCGCCAGCGCTACTGGGCACGCAGCCTGCTGGGCTGGCCGCGCTTCGGCCTGGCCCAGCCCAACGGCACCCACCAGGCGCTGGCCGCGCTGGAGAAGCAAGGCAAGGTGCAGTTGCTGCTGACCCAGAACGTGGATGGCCTGCACCAGCGCGCCGGCAGCCGGAACGTGATCGACCTGCATGGGCGGCTGGACCTGGTGCGCTGCATGCGCTGCGAGCGCCGCAACGGTCGCCAAGCGTTCCAGCAGCGCCTGCTGGACGCCAATCCCGGCTGGGACACGCTCGAGGCCGGCATCGCCCCCGACGGCGACGCTGATCTGGAGACCGATTTTTCCTCCTTCGTGGTGCCCGACTGTCCGTCCTGTGGCGGCCTGCTGAAGCCGGACGTGGTGTTCTTCGGCGAGAACGTGCCGCGTGAACGCGTGGCGGCAGTGCATGAGCACCTGCAGCAGGCCGATGCCGTGCTGGTGGTGGGGTCTTCGCTGATGGTCTATTCCGGCTTCCGTTTCGTGCAGGCCGCAGCAAAGGCCGGATTGCCGGTGGCTGCCGTGAACCGTGGCCGCACCCGTGCCGACGACCTGCTGCAGTTCAAGGACGAGCGCGATTGCGCTGAAGCGCTGGCCGGGTTCGTCATCGGGTAGCGCCAGGCCATGCCCGGCGAGCATGCAGCGCCACCGCGAAACAGCGATCCATCCACATGGTTGATTCGCCGCCCTTGCAGCGGTGCAATACGCACCCCCCTCTGCCCGTCCCTGCACCCCTCGTGAGCCAGCTGTTCTCGCCGATCACCTTCGGCCGCCTGACCCTGTCCAACCGCATCGTCATCGCGCCGATGTGCCAGTATTCCGCCGAAGACGGGCGCGCCAGCGACTGGCATGCCATGCATCTGGGCAACCTGGCGCAATCCGGTGCCGGCCTGCTGATCCTGGAAGCGACGGCGGTTGAGCCGCGTGGACGCATCAGCTGGGCCGACCTCGGCCTGTGGGATGACGGTACCGAAGCTGCGCTGGCACACGTGCTGGCCAGCGTGCGGCGCTGGTCGCCGATGCCGCTGGGCATCCAGCTGGGCCATGCCGGCCGCAAGGCCTCGGTACAGCGTCCCTGGGACGGCGGTGGCCAGCTGCCGGCCGATGATGCACGTGGCTGGACCACGGTGGCGCCGTCAGCGCTGCCGTTCCATGCTGCCGATCCCGCGCCGCAGGAACTGGATGAGGCGGGCATCGCGGGAATCGTTGCTGCCTTCGCCGCCAGCGCGGTGCGCGCCGAACGCCTGGGCTTCGAACTGATCGAAGTGCATGCCGCGCACGGCTATCTGCTGCACCAGTTCCTGTCACCGCTGAGCAACCGGCGCACCGATGGCTACGGGGGTTCGCTGCCCAATCGCCTGCGCCTGCTGGTAGAGGTATTCGATGCCGTGCGCGCGGCAGTGTCCGACAAGGTGGCCGTCGGCGTGCGCATCTCCGCCAGCGACTGGGTCGACGGTGGCTGGGATCTGCTGCAGAGCGAAGCGCTGTCCCAGGTGCTGGACGCGCGTGGCTGCGATTTCCTGCACGTCTCCAGCGGCGGCCTGGATGAGCGCCAGAAGATCAGCGTCGGGCCGGGCTACCAGGTGCCGTTCGCGGCCGCGATCAAGGCCAAGGTGCGCATGCCGGTCATCGCGGTGGGGATGATCACCGAACCGGAGCAGGCCGAATCGATCCTGCGTCATCGCCACGCCGATGCCATCGCCCTGGCCCGCCGCATCCTCTACGACCCGCGCTGGCCCTGGCACGCGGCAGCCGCGCTGGGCGACAGCGTGGTGCCGGCTGCGCAGTACCTGCGCTGCGAGCCGCGTGAGGCACGCGGCGTGTTCACCCCGCGCTGAAGGTCATGCCCGCCAGGTCGGCGGCAGGCCGGCCTGCAGGTGATCGAACAGCGCACGGATCCTGGCGGTGAAGTCGCGGCGGTCGCTGACGCAGAAATAGACCTCCATCGGTTCCGGGCGCCATGCGCTGTCCGCGCCGAACACCGCCTGCAACCGGCCATCGCGCAGAAAGGGATCGGCCACGAAGGCCGCCAGCCGGGTGATGCCGGCACCGGCCGCGGCCAGTTCGGCCAGCGCGTCGATGTCATCGCACACCATGCCGGGCGGCAGCGGCGCATCCGCGCGCTGGTCGCCCTTGCGCAGGCCCCAGCGCAGAGGCCGCCCATCGGTGGGGAAACGATGCAGCACACCCCGATGCCCACGCAGTTCGGACGGCTCCTGTGGCCAGCCATGCGCCTGCAGGTAGGCAGGCGAGGCGCAGAAGACGAAGGGAATGCGTGCCAGCGGCCGCGCCACGACGCCGTCCTCCAGCTGCGCACCGATGCGGATGCTGGCATCGACCGCCTCCGGACCATGCTGCACGGCCCGGTCGGACAGCCGCAGTTCCAGCTGCAGCTGCGGATAGCGTTGCTGCAGTGAAGGCAGCAGGGGCGCCAGCACGTGGCGGCCGAACGCGCGGCTGCTGGCGATGCGCAATGGCCCGGCAGGCTCGATGTCACCGCTGGTGACAAGGGCCTGCGCCCGCGCCAGATCGGTTTCGATGTGGCGCACCTGCGCCAGGTACAGCGCACCGGCCTCGCTCAGCGCCAGCTGGCGCGTGCTGCGGTTCAGCAGGCGCACGCCCAGGTGTGCCTCCAGGCGATGGATGTTCTGGCCGACGGCGGTGGCGCTGATGCCAAGGCTGCGGGCCGCAGCGGCAATACTGCCGGTGTCTGCGGTGCGGGTGAAGCTGCGGATCAGCTGCAACAGGTTCATGACCCGCCAGCGTGCCACGAAAGCCCGCCACGATCACTTGGAACTGTCCGAAGTGGTTCGTTGCATCGGTGACAATGGATCACGCGGGCGGGGTGCTGCCCTACACTTGCAGGATGCGACCCGATTCCATCCTCACCCTGTCCTGCCCCGACCGTACCGGCATCGTCTACCGCGTGTCGGGCCTGTTGTTCGATCATGGCTGCAACATTCTCGACGCCCAGCAGTTCGGCGACGAGGAAAGCGGCCGCTTCTTCCTGCGCGTGCATTTCGACCGCGACGCCAGCCTGCCCCTGGACACGGTACATGCGTCCATGGCGGCACTGGCCCGCGAGTTCGGCATGGACTGGCAGCTGCAGGACGGTCGGCGTCGTGCGCGCCTGCTGGTGCTGGTCAGCAAGCAGGGCCACTGCCTGAATGACCTGCTGTTCCGCGCGCACAGCGGGCAGCTGAAAGTGGATATCGCGGCAGTGGTGTCCAACCATGCCGATTTCGCACCGCTGGCCGCGTCCTACGGCGTGCCGTTCCACCATCTGCCGGTGAACGCGGATACGCGTGCGGTGCAGGAGCAGCAGATCATCGATCTGGTCGAACACGAGCGTATCGACCTGGTGGTGCTGGCGCGCTACATGCAGATTCTTTCACCCACCCTGTGCCGCGCGCTGGCCGGCCGGGCGATCAACATCCATCACAGCTTCCTGCCCAGCTTCAAGGGCGCGCAGCCCTATCACCAGGCGCACGCGCGCGGGGTCAAGATCATCGGCGCCACCGCGCACTATGTCACCGAGGATCTGGACGAAGGTCCGATCATCGAACAGGACGTGGCCCGGGTCGATCATGCGATGACGCCGCGCGACCTGGTACGCCTGGGCAGCGATACCGAATCGCAGGTGCTGGCGCGTGCCGTGCGCCGCCATGTGGAGCACCGCATCCTGCTCAACGGGCACCGCACGGTGGTGTTCCGCTGATACCTGCCCGGCCGGACGTGCGTCAGAGGATCCCGATCCCCGCAGTGCCCAGTGCTTCGCGCACCATCCCGTCGTTGGCCTCGGTCACCGGCCGGGTCAGGTCCCAGAGGAATTTCACCCTGAAGCCGGACGTGGCTGCGTCCTGCGCGCTCCACAGCACGCAGTAGTCGCGGGCCAGGCCACAGACGTGCACCTCGTCGATGCCGCGCTCATGCAGCCAGCCGGCCAGGCCAGTGGCGGGGCGTCCGCCATCGGGGCCGTGGTTCTCGCGGAAGGCGCTGTAGGAATCCACCTGCTGGCGGGTGCCCTTGCGCAGGATCAGGTCGGCCATATTCCAGTCCACCTGCGGATGCAGGGCGGCACCGGCGCTGCCCTGCACGCAGTGGTCCGGCCACAGGGTCTGCGGTTGCGCATGCAGCAGAATCGTTTCGAACGGACGATGGCCGGGGTGCTGGCTGGCGAACGAAGCATGGTCCGCGGGATGCCAGTCCTGGGTGGCCACTACGGTGCGGTAGCGGCGCTGCGCCAGCAGCTGCGCGATCGGCGCGACCAACGCATCGCCACGGTCGCAGGCCAGCGCGCCACCGGGCATGAAGTCCGGCTGCAGATCGATCACCAGCAGGGCGACAGTGGCGGGCAGGGTGGGCATGGACGTTCCAGCGCGGCGGAAGAGGCGACCAGCGTGGCCGCCCCCTCGCCACACGTCAATCGTCCTGCGGCGTTTCGTTGTCCTGGCCGTAATACAGCAGCCCGATCCGGATCCGCTCGCGGCCGGTCTCCCGGCGGTGCCGGTTGGCATCGCGCAGCGAGTACACGCAGCCACAGTACTCCTGCTGGTAGAACCGCTCGCGCTTGCTGATCTCGATCATGCGGCTGGCACCACCGCCCTTGCGCCAGTTGTAATCCCAGTACTGCAGGCCCTCGTAGCGCGCCGCGGCGCGGATGCCGCAGTCATTGATCTGCGCCATGTTCTTCCAGCGCGAGATGCCCAGCGACGAGCTGATGGTGTCGTAGCCGTGCTCATGCGCGTACAGCGCCGTGCGCTCGAAGCGCATGTCAAAGCACATCGTGCAGCGGATGCCGCGCTCGGGTTCGTTCTCCATGCCGCGCGCGCGGCTGAACCAGTTGTCGGTGTCGTAGTCGCAGTCGATGAAGGGGATGCCATGCTGCTCGGCGAAGCGGATGTTCTCCTGCTTGCGAAGCTCGTATTCCTTCACCGGATGGATGTTGGGGTTGTAGAAGAAGATCGCGTAGTCGATCCCGGAGGCGGTGATCGCCTCCATCACTTCGCCGGAGCAGGGCGCACAGCACGAATGCAGCAGCAGGCGCTTGCCGTCGGCGGGCAGGGACAGGGTGGGGCGTTGGAGCTCGGTCATCATCAGGTACCGCACGGACCGCCGGCAACGGCGGCGGCCCGT
Organism: Stenotrophomonas sp. GD04145; assembly: GCF_029835135.1. Classification (NCBI taxonomy): domain Bacteria; kingdom Pseudomonadati; phylum Pseudomonadota; class Gammaproteobacteria; order Lysobacterales; family Lysobacteraceae; genus Stenotrophomonas; species Stenotrophomonas sp. GD04145. The sequence continues at coordinate 32,138 of NZ_JAODZG010000011.1, forward strand.
GCATCGGGGTGGAGAGACAGGTCAGGCGACGCGGGCGTCGGTGTGCTCGGCACGCAGTTCCACTGCGGCGGCAACCAGTGCCTGCAGTGCAGCGCGGGTTTCCGGCCAGCCGCGGGTCTTCAGCCCGCAGTCCGGGTTGACCCACAGCTGCTCCGGCTTCAGCACGGCCAGCGCCTTGCGCAGCAGGTCCACCATCTCCGCCTTGTCCGGCACGCGGGGGGAGTGGATGTCATACACGCCCGGGCCGATCTCGTTGGGATAGTTGAACTTCACGAAGGCATCCAGCAGTTCCATGCGCGAGCGTGAGGTCTCGATCGAGATCACGTCCGCGTCCATCGCTGCGACCGAGTGGATGATGTCGTTGAACTCCGAATAGCACATGTGGGTGTGGATCTGGGTGGCATCGCGCACGCCGCTGGTACTGATGCGGAACGATTCCACCGCCCAGTCCAGGTAGGCGCGCCAGTGGGCGCGGCGCAACGGCAACCCCTCGCGGATGGCCGGCTCGTCCACCTGGATCACGCCGATGCCGGCTGCTTCCAGGTCCTGCACTTCGTCCCGCAGGGCCAGCGCGATCTGCCGGCAGGTCACATCGCGTTCCTGGTCGTCGCGCACGAACGACCACTGCAGTACCGTCACCGGACCGGTCAGCATGCCCTTCATCGGCTTGTCGGTGAGCGATTGCGCGTAACTGGACCAGCGCACCGTCATCGGCTGCGGGCGGCTGACGTCGCCGAAGATCACCGGCGGTTTGACGCAGCGCGAGCCATAGCTCTGCACCCAGCCGTTGCCGGTGAAGGCGAAGCCTTCCAGCTGCTCGCCGAAGTACTCGACCATGTCGTTGCGCTCGAACTCGCCGTGGACCAGCACGTCCAGGCCCAGCGCTTCCTGCACGCGTACCGCATGCGCGGTCTGCTGTTCCAGGAATGCCTCGTACTCGGCCAGGCCCAGCTTGCCGGACTTGTGCCGGGCCCGTGCCTCGCGCACCTCCAGCGTCTGCGGGAAGGAACCGATCGTGGTGGTGGGCAGCAGCGGCAGCTGCAGCGCCGCATGCTGCGCTGCGCGGCGCTGCGGGTAGGCGGTGTGCCGCTGCGCATCGGCAACGGTCAGCGCGGCCAGGCGTGCGGCCACGGCCGGGTTGTGTACGCGTGGCGAGCGACGACGCCCCTCCAGCGCAGCGCGGTTGGCAGCCAGGCCTGCTTCCGCATCCACCCTGCCATCGAGCGCGTCGGCCAGCAGGCGCAGTTCCTGAAGCTTCTGCCGGGAGAACGCCAGCCAGCCCTTCAGTTCGTCATCAAGCTTCTTTTCCAGCGCAAGATCCACGGGCGTGTGCAGCAGGGAACAGGACGGTGCCAGCCAGAGCCGGTCGGCGCCGCGGTCCACCTGGGCAAACCGGGCCAGGATCAGTGCGTTGTCCAGATGGGTGCGCCAGATGTTGCGGCCGTTGACTAGGCCGGCCGACAGCACGCGCTCGGCCGGCAGCGCCTTCAACACGGCGTCCAGCTGCTCCGGCGCGCGCACCAGGTCCACGTGCAGTCCGTCCACCGGCAGGCCGGTGGCCAACGCCAGGTTGTCCTCGAGCGCACCGAAATAGGTCGCGACCAGCAGTTTCGGACGCCGTGCCGTGGCCAACCGGGCATAGGCGCGCTCATAGGCTGCCTGCGCATCGGCGTCGAGATCCTGCACCAGCAGCGGCTCATCCAGCTGCACCCAGTCGGCACCGGCGTCGGCCAGCTGGCCGAGCAGCTGCACATAGGCCGGCAGCAGCGCATCCAGCAGGTCCAGCGCGGTGCTGCCGTCGGTGGTCTTGGACAGCAGCAGGAAGCTCACCGGCCCCAGCAGCACCGGACGGGTATGGATGCCCAGCGCCCTGGCCTCGTTGAACTCGGCCAGCGGCTTGTCACCGCGCAGGGCGAAGGCCTGGCCCGCGTGCAGTTCCGGCACCAGATAGTGATAGTTGGTGTCGAACCACTTGGTCATCTCCAGCGCGCGCAGGTCGATGCCATCGCGCTGCAGGCCACGGGCCGTGGCGAAGTAGGCGGCCAGTGGATCGTGCGCGGCCAGCTCGCGGTAGCGTTCGGGAATGGCATCGAACAGCCATGCGGTGTCGAGCACCTGGTCGTACAGGCTGAAGTCGTTGCTCGGCGGTACATCGACGCCCGCCTCGATCTGCAGCTGCCAGTGCCGGGCACGCAGCGCCGCGGCGGTGGCCTGCAGGGTGGCGGCGTCGTCCTCGCCGGCCCAATGGCGTTCGAGCGCCCGCTTCAGTTCGCGCTTGGCGCCGATGCGGGGAAAGCCCAGGTTGGTAACAGTGGTCATTGCAGCGTGTCCTCATTGCATGTCGGCATTGAGGAACGAAGGAACCGCAGGACGACGCGTGCCGTTGCCGGCCCACGGGCGTCTTGCCAGCGACCTTCGCCCCCGCGGGCGAACCGGATGCCGTGAAAAGGACGCACGTGGCCGCGCACCCTGCAGGCGCAGGACGACGACGGCCCCGGCAACCTCCCCGCGGAGATTCCAGGTCGAGTCAGGGGACGGTCGTGTCCCCCGGCCGGGGCCGGTATTCGGGCTGTTGGACGCGGGCCGCAGCCCACCTACTACCTGCCGCTTCCCAGGCGCGAGCCCAGTGCTCTTGGCAGGATTCGTTTCCATTCACCGCTGCGGGGCAGCTCCGGAATGGGCGCGCGAAGCGCCTTCACCGGATTCCCGTTTAAATTCATCCCTTCATTCGCATGAAGAGATGAATACCTTCGGCGTGCACAAGGTAGGCCGGTTGGCAGCAATGGTCAAGGCCTGGCATCACACCACCGGGATGTGGCGCCTTTCTCAGGCAGTGAGAGGCCGGCTTGCGATACTGGCCACCGACGGACGGGAGGTGACGTGTGGCGGCGAAGTACTGCGATCTGGTCATGAAAGGTGGCATCACCAGCGGCATCGTGTACCCCAATGCGGTACTGGCGCTGGCGCGCGAGTATCGCTTCAAGAGCATCGGTGGCACCTCGGCGGGCGCCATCGCCGCCGCGGTGGCGGCGGCGGCGGCCTATGGTGATCGCCGCCAGCAGGCGGGCGAGTCGCTGCCCGGCGATGCCGGGTACGGTGGATTGTCGGCGGTGTCGGCGCAGCTGTCGCGGCGCGGGTTCATCTACGGTCTGTTCCAGCCGGCGCGGGGCGCGCGTGCAGCCTATCGGCTGCTGGTGGTGCTGACTGGCAATGCAGGCTGGCCCCGCAAGCTGCTGTGCCTGGCCATCGCCGTGTTCCAGATCGCGCCGCTGGAAGTGCTGGTGTCGCTGGCATTGCTGCTCGCGCTGGGCGCGTGGGGCGGCGGCTGGAGTGGAGTGGCGGCAACATTGCTGCCGTCCCTGCTGTGCGCCTACGGCGCTGGCGTGGCCGGGGCCGCGCTGCGGGTCGCGCGGGTGGCACGACGCAATCTGCTGGGCCTGTGCAGCGGCCTCGGCAGCGACGCGCGCCGGCCGGCGTTGACGGAATGGCTGCACGGCTGCCTGCAGCAGCTGTCAGGCAAGCCGGCCGATGTGCCGCTTACCTTTGCCGACCTGCACGATGCGCCGCGCTATGCCGACGAGCCGGACAGCCCGCATGCCATCACCCTGCAGATGATCACCACCTGCGTATCGCACAACGAACCCCGCACGCTGCCGCTGGGCGGCGCGCAGTTCTGGTTCCTGCGCGAAGAGTTCGACCAGCTGTTCCCGGCCAGCGTGGTGCAGTGGCTGGTCAACCATGCGGGTCCGCCGCTGGGCGTGGATGGACGACTCTATTACCGCCTGCCGCAGGGGCCGCAGCTGCCGGTACTGGTGGCAACGCGGATGAGCCTGAGTTTCCCGTTGCTGATCAGCGCAGTGCCGCTGCATGAGCCCTCGCGCCGCGAGCGCCGCTGCGAGCCTGGAGCGACCGCCTCCGATCCGGAACACAACGTGGCCGACAGCATGGAGGGGCTGACCAGTGCCGGCCAGGCCTGCGGCCCGGTGATCACCGCCTTCCGGATCTGCTGGTTCTCCGATGGGGGCATCAGCAGCAACTTCCCGATCCATCTGTTCGACGCGGCGCTGCCGCGCTGGCCGACCTTCGCCATCAACCTGGTCTATCCACAGCATGCGGAGGAGGTCAGCTCCGGCGGTAATGCACGGCAGGCGCTGGAGCGAGCGGTGTTCCTGCCCAGCGAAAACCGTCATGGCTGGCAACGCACCTACCAGTCCATCGCCGCACCGGTGGCGGCCGGCGAGCTCGGCCGTTTCCTGTTCGCGGTGGTGGCAACCATGCAGAACTGGCGTGACCTGCTGCAGGCGCGTGCGCCGGGCTATCGCGACCGCATCGTGCACGTCACCCTGCAGGGGGATGAGGGCGGTATGAACCTGGACATGCCGCAGGAGGTGCTGACCCGCATCGCCGACAAGGGCAGCCTGGCCGGTGCGCGCTTCTGCGCGTTCTCCTTCGAGAATCACTACTGGATCCGCTGGCGCAACCTGGCCTCGGCCTACCAGCGTTACACGCTGGAAGTGGCGCGTACCGACGATCCCGCGCAGCAGGTGCTGGCCTATCGGGCGGCGTACACGATGGTGGCTGCCGGCGTGCCGTCGCCACCGTCGTACAAGCTGGGCTCGGAGGACAAGCGGCTGGCGTCACAGCAGTTGTGGGGGCTGATGGTGGAGCAGGGCCGCAGCTGGGAGGATCTTGGCCCGGACCTCACCGACGGCGCACCACGGCCGCTGCCGCAGATGAAGGTGACGCCGATCTACTGACCGCTGCCGCAGCCGATTGAACTGTTCCGGCGGGTGCCGACCTTGTCTGGTGGGTGCCGACCTTGGTCGGCACGATCTGATCCCTGCGGTGGCTCATCGCCAGGGTTCGTGTCGACCAAGGTCGACACCCACCAGGGCAATGCGTCGTTCTGACAGCTTGCGGAGATCTGTCGAAGGCGGGGTGGGTCCGGTTGCGGGGGCGTGAGCGCCATGGATGGCGCGACCGAGGCTACATGGACGTACTTGCGCCGTCCCCCGCAACCGGACCCGCCCCGCCCCGCCATCCCACGGAATGCCAGCTTTTGCCGTTGCCGTTGCTTAGTGCTGTGCAGGTGCAGGGCGCAGCCCTGCCGAGCCAACCCTATCGCCCCGGCAGCTGCGCGAACGCGCGCTGCATGCAGTCCTCGCGCGGGCACACCCGGCAACCCGGGCCGATCGACACCGAATTGCCGGGGCTCTGCACATCCAGCCCCAGCGAATACACCAGCCGCTCGGCATGCTGCAGGTCGCAGCCCAGCGCCACTGCGAAGGTCTTGCGTGGTTGGCCGTGACCAACCGGGCCGCTGCTGACCTGCCGGGCCAGCCAGAAATGGCGCCGCCCATCGGGCATGCGCGCGGTCTGGGTCAGGATGCGGCCGGGCTGGTTGAACGCCTCGTAGACGATCCACAGCGGGCATGAGCCACCCACCTGCGAGAAGTGGAAGTCGGTGGCCGAGTGACGCTTGGAGACGTTGCCGGCGCGGTCCACACGGATGAAGAAGAACGGCAGGCCGGGCGCGCTGCGGCGGGCCAGCGTGCTCAGCCGGTGGCAGACTGCTTCGAAGCCGACACCGAACTGGTGCGCCAGCAGCTCGATGTCGTAGCTGCTGGCTTCGGCCGCACGCAGGAAGCGCAGGTAGGGCATTACCAGGGCCCCGGCGAAATAGTTCGACAGGCCGATGCGCGCCTGCGCGATGCGCGCCTCGTCGCTGAATCCGGCGCGGGCAATCACCGCATCGATCTGCGGCAGGTAGCCATGCAGTGCCAGTTCGGCGGCCATCTGGAAGGCCTGCTGGCCCGGCTCCAGGTAGTCCGGCAGCCACAGCCGGCGGGCACCGGCATCGTAGTGGCGCTTCTCGCGCCCGGCCTGCAAGGCAGTCACTTCCACCAGCACGCCGTGGCGATCGGCCAGCAACTGGCGCAGGCGCGGGGCGACGTGTCCCGGCGACAGTCCCCATTCGGCGAATAACCGCTCGGCCAGCTCATCCAGCTCCGGGATGTGGTTGTGCATGCGGTTGAAGAACTCGCGCACCTGGTCGCCCGCCGGCAGGGTGCTGCCGGCACCGGGTTCGCCCAGCTGGAACTCCAGTGCGGCGGCATGTTCCCGCAACGCCAGGTGGCGGCGATGCAGGTCCAGCAGCGCCCGGCTCACCTGCGGCAGGTTGCCGGCCAGTGCCCGCAGCTCGGTGGCACTGACGTCGGCCAGCCCCAGGTCCCGCAGGGTTTCGGCCAATGATTCCTGCAATGCCGCGGGTTCATCCTCGTCGAACAGGGCGGAAACGTCGCCCAACACCTCCCCCAGCTTCTTCTGCACGGCGGGCGTCAACGGGCGCTTGTTGCGCTCGATCTGGTTCAGGTAGCTGGCAGACAGGCCCAGGGCGCGGGCCAGGTCGATCTGGCTGTAGCCGCGCTGCTCGCGCAGGCGCAGCAGGCGCAGGCCCAGCTGGCGCTGTGAGGATGGCAGATTCACAGAATTAACAGGAATCGTGAGGGGTGTTGGCCAGATTAAGCGGATTCAGGCCGGAAATCGAGGCGGCGGCTGTGAATAATGCCAAGCATCTTTCGCACCCCTGGATGTCGTCATGACTGTTGCAGCGCCCCGTATCCGCATGCTGATCGATGGCCAGTTCGTCGAATCGGCGACCTCCCACTGGCAGGACGTGATCAACCCGGCCACCCAGGACGTGCTGGCCCAGGTCCCGTTCGCCACCACCGCTGAAGTGGACGCTGCCGTGGCCGCCGCCAAGGAAGCGTTCAAGACCTGGCGCAAGACCCCGATCGGCACCCGTGCGCGCATCTTCCTGAAGTACCAGCAGCTGATCCGCGAGAACATGAGCGAGCTGGCGCACATCCTCACTGCCGAACAGGGCAAGACCCTGCCGGATGCCGAAGGCGATGTGTTCCGCGGCCTGGAAGTGGTCGAGCACGCCGCCGCCATCGGCAACCTGCAGCTGGGCGAGCTGGCCAACAACGTGGCCAATGGCGTGGATACCTACACGATCATGCAGCCGCTGGGCGTGTGCGCCGGCATCACCCCGTTCAACTTCCCGGCGATGATTCCGCTGTGGATGTTCCCGATGGCCATCGCCACCGGCAACACCTTCATTCTCAAGCCGTCCGAGCAGGACCCGATGGTCACCATGCGCCTAGTTGAACTGGCGCTGGAAGCCGGCATTCCGAAGGGCGTGCTGAATGTGGTCCACGGTGGCGAGGAAGTGGTCAACGCGATTTGCGACCACCCGGACATCAAGGCGGTCTCCTTCGTGGGTTCCACCCGCGTGGGTACCCACGTGTACAACCGTGCGTCGCTGGCCGGCAAGCGCGTGCAGTGCATGATGGGCGCCAAGAACCACGCCGTGGTGCTGCCGGATGCCAACAAGGAGCAGACCCTCAATGCGATGGTCGGTGCCGCCTTCGGTGCCGCCGGCCAGCGCTGCATGGCGGCCTCTACGCTGGTGCTGGTGGGTGAAGCGCGCGGCTGGGTGCAGGATCTGGTGGCCAAGGCCAAGACCCTGAAGGTCAGCGGTGGCACCGTGTCCGGTACCGATGTCGGCCCGGTGATTTCCTGCAGCGCGCGCGAGCGCGTGGAAGGCCTGATCGCCTCGGGCGTGGAGCAGGGCGCGCAGCTGGTGCTCGACGGCCGCAATCCGCAGGTCGATGGCTTCGAGAAGGGCAACTTCGTCGGCCCGACCATCTTTGCCGGTGTCACCACCGACATGCGCATCTACCAGGAAGAAATCTTCGGGCCGGTGCTGGTGATCCTGGAAGCGGAAACGCTGGAAGACGCCATCGCGATGGTCAACAGCAACCCGAACGGCAACGGCACCGCACTGTTCACCCAGTCCGGCGCCGCCGCGCGCAGGTTCCAGGAAGACATCGACGTCGGCCAGGTCGGCATCAACGTGCCGATCCCGGTGCCGGTGCCGCTGTTCTCCTTCACCGGTTCGCGCGCCTCCAAGCTGGGTGACCTGGGCCCGTACGGCAAGCAGGTGGTGCTGTTCTACACCCAGACCAAGACCGTCACCGCGCGCTGGTTCGATGACGAGACGCTGAGCCACGGCGTCAACACCACGATCAGCCTGAAGTAACGGCAGGAGCAGCCATGAGCCACTCGATGACGACGGAACTGGAAGAAGCGCAGCAGGCCTACCGCGAGGCCGCCCGCGACTTCGCACTGGCCGAACTGGCGCCGCACGCCGCGCGATGGGATGCGGAGGGCATCTTTCCGCGCGAGGCGATCGCCAAGGCCGGTGAACTGGGCTTCTGCGGGCTGTACATGGACCCGGAAGTGGGCGGCAGCGGCCTGAGCCGGCTGGACGCCGCCGTCGTCATCGAGGAGCTCGCCAGTGTCGACCCCTCGACGGCGGCCTACATCAGCATCCACAACATGGCCTCGTGGATGGTGTCCAAGTGGGGTCAGCCGGCACTGCGCGACGCGTGGGGCAACGATCTGGCGGCGGGCATCAAGCTGGCCTCGTACTGCCTGACCGAACCGGGCGCCGGTTCCGATGCGGCCTCGTTGAAAACCACCGCCGTGCGCGATGGCGACCACTTCGTGCTGAACGGCGCCAAGGCCTTCATCTCCGGCGCCGGCGCCACCGAACTGCTGGTGGTGATGGCGCGCACCGGCGGTGCCGGTGCCGGCGGCGTCAGCGCCATCGCGGTGCCGTCGGACCTGCCGGGCATCAGCTTCGGCCGCAAGGAAGAGAAGATGGGCTGGAACAGCCAGCCCACCCGTGGCATCACCTTCGAGAACGTCCGCGTGCCGGTCAGCCACCTTCTGGGCGAGGAAGGCGGTGGCTTCAAGCTGGCGATGAAGGGACTCGATGGCGGCCGCATCAACATCGCCGCCTGTTCGCTGGGTGCCGCGCAGGGCGCGCTGGATGCCGCACGCCGCTACATGGGCGAGCGTCGCCAGTTCGGCAAGGCGCTGGCCGAGTTCCAGGCACTGCAGTTCAAGCTGGCCGACATGGTCACCCAGCTGGTGGCCGCCCGGCAGATGGTGCACACCGCCGCGCGCAAGCTCGATGCCGGCGCCAGCGACGCCAACGTGTGGTGCGCAATGGCCAAGCGCTTCGCCACCGATGCCGGTTTCACTGTCTGCAACGAAGCGCTGCAGATCCACGGCGGCTACGGCTACATCCGCGAATACCCGATCGAACGCCTGCTGCGTGACTGCCGCGTGCACCAGATCCTGGAAGGCACCAACGAGATCATGCGGGTGATCGTTGCCCGTCACCTGCTCAACACCGAAGAGGAACTGCGATGAAGGATTGGCGTACCCAGGAGCACGTGGGCCTGAAGGTCGAGGCCGATGGCCACACCGCCGTGGTCACCCTGCACAACCCGCCGGCGCATACCTGGACCGTGCACAGCCTGTCCGCGCTGCGCGACCTGGTGGCTGCGCTCAATGCGGACCGCGACATCTACGCGCTGGTGATCACCGGTGACGGCGAAAAGTTCTTCTCCGCCGGCGCAGATCTGAACCAGTTCGCCTCCGGCGACAAGGCCGCCGCGCGCGAGGCCGCACGCCGCTTCGGCGAAGCCTTCGAGGCGCTGTCCGGCTTCCGCGGCGTGTCGATCGCCGCAATCAACGGCTATGCGATGGGCGGCGGGCTGGAATGCGCGCTGGCCTGCGACCTGCGCATCATCGAAGACCACGCCCAGGTCGCGCTGCCGGAGGCCACCGTCGGCCTGCTGCCGTGCGCCGGTGGTACCCAGAACCTGCCACGGCTGGTGGGCGAGGGCTGGGCCAAGCGCATGATCCTGCTGGGCGAGCGCATCAATGCCGAGACCGCGCTGCGCATCGGCCTGGCCGAGGAGAAGGTCGGCAAGGGCGAGTCCAAGGCGCTGGCGCTGGAATGGGCGAAGAAGGCCGGCAAGCAGAGCCCGACCAGCATCGCGGCCTGCAAGACGCTGGTGCAGTCCACCCGCACCGGTACCCACGCCTCGGCGCTGGTGGCCGAACGCGAGGCCTTCGTCGATCTGTTCGATACCGCCGACCAGGTCGAGGGCGTGAACGCCTTCCTGGAAAAGCGCGCCGCGCAGTGGAAGAACGCATGACCACGGTCGCCGACGAAGCGCCGGTCCTGTTCGAAGAGCGCGTGGCCGGTAATGGCGCGCGCATCGGCATCGCCACGCTGAACGCGCCGCGCACGCTCAATGGCTTCTCGCTGCCGATGGCGCACCTGCTGCTGAAGCAGCTCAATGCCTGGGCCGACGACGACGGCATCGCGATGGTGGTGCTGCAGGGCGCCGGTGAGAAGGCGTTCTGCGCCGGCGGTGACCTGCACAGCCTGTACCAGAGCATGCGTGCATTCCGCGAGGCCGGCCGCAGCGATATCCGCGACAACGACTACGCGGCCGAGTTCTTCGACGTCGAGTACCGCGTGGATTACCTCATCCACACCTATGCCAAGCCGATCCTGTGCTGGGGCCATGGCATCGTCATGGGAGGGGGCATCGGCCTGATGTCCGGTGCCAGCCACCGCGTGGTCAGCGAGCGCTCCAAGCTCGCGTTCCCGGAGATCACCGTCGGTCTGTTCCCGGACGTGGGTGGCAGCTGGCTGCTGCCGCGCGTGCCAGGCAAGGGGGGCCTGTTCCTGGCCTTGACCGGTGCACTGCTCAACCCGGGCGATGCGATCTATGCCGGCCTGGCCGACGTGCACGTGGCCGAAGCGCGCCGCAGCGATGTGTTCGATGCACTGCTGCAGGTGGCCTGGTCGCGCGACGCCGCGAGCAACCACGAGCGCCTGGGCCACCTGCTGCAATCGTATGCCAGCGATGCCGCGACCGGTCCGCTGCTGGCCAACGCGGCGAAGGTCGACGCACTGTGCGGCGGCGATGACCTCGATGCCATCGTCGAAGGCATCGCCCACCTGCAGACCGAGGATGCCTGGCTGCAGGCCGCCCAGAAGACCCTCGCGGCCGGCGCGCCCGGTTCGGCGCGGCTGGCGTTCGAGCTGCAGCGCCGCTGCGCGGGCCAGGATCTGGCTGCGGTCTACCGCCTGGAATACATCGTCGCCCTGCACTGCGCCGCCCACGGCGATTTCGCCGAAGGCATCCGTGCGCTGCTGATCGACAAGGACCGCACGCCGTCGTGGAACCCGGCCACGCTGGCCGAGGCCAGCGCCGCGTGGGCCGATACGTTCTTCGCTTCGCCCTGGGCCGATGCCGCGCATCCGCTGGCCGACCTGGGTACCCCTGCCGCTGAAAGGAGCCTGGCATGAGCCGCATTGCATTCATTGGGTTGGGCAACATGGGTGGCCCGATGGCCGCCAATCTGGTCAAGAACGGCCACACCGTGCGCGTGTTCGATCTGGTGCCGGCCGCCGTGCAGGCCGCCGTCGACGCCGGTGCCGGTGCCGCGTCGTCAGCTCGTGACACCCTGGCCGACGCCGAGGTGGTGATTTCGATGCTGCCGGCCAGTCGCCATGTCGAAGGCCTGTACCTCGGCGATGACGGCATTCTCGCCGCGATTCCGGCCGGCGCGCTGGTCATCGACTGCAGCACGATCGCTCCGGCCAGCGCCCGCAAGGTGTCCGAAGCGGCGGCTGCACGCGGCCTGCAGATGATTGATGCGCCGGTTTCCGGCGGCACGGCCGGTGCCCAGGCCGGCACCCTCACCTTCATCGTCGGTGGTGAAGAGGATGCACTGGAGCGTGCGCGCCCGGTGCTGCAGGCGATGGGCAGGAACATCTTCCACGTTGGCGCCAGTGGTGCCGGCCAGGTGGCCAAGCTGTGCAACAACATGGCGCTGGGCGTGATCATGGCCGTCACCGGCGAGGCCATCGCACTGGGCGTGGCGCACGGTCTGGACCCGAAGGTGCTGTCGCAGATGATGGCGGTGAGCACCGGCCGCAGCTGGGCCACCGAAGTGTGCAATCCGTGGCCGGGCGTGCTGGAGAATGCGCCGGCCTCGCGTGGCTACAGCGGCGGCTTCGGCAGCGACCTCATGCTCAAGGACATGGGCCTGGCAGTGGAAGCGGCGATGAGTGTCGGCGCCTCGATCCCGCTGGGTGAAGTGGCCCGCAACCTGTATTCGATGAATCACCAGGCCGGGCGCGGCAAGCTGGATTTCTCCAGCGTCGTACAGCTCATCACCAGCGAGAAGTAAGCGAATGCGTCCCCGGCCGCGTGCCGGGGCCCACCCGGGGTGGGATGGGCGGATGCCTGGTTTCGACCGGTATCCGCCCATTTTTTTGCGGTCAGGCGACGATCAGCGTCACGTCGATGTTGCCGCGGGTGGCATTCGAGTACGGGCACACGATGTGCGCCTTCTGCACAAGCGCTTCAACCTGCTCGCGCGGCACGCCCGGCACGTTGATGGTCAGCTCGGCCTCGATGCCGAAGCCGGTCGGGATCTGGCCGATGCCCACCTTGCCGGTCACGGTGGTGTCGGCCGGCAGCGCGACCTTGGCCTGGCCGGCCACGAACTTCAGCGCGCCCAGGAAGCAGGCCGAGTAGCCGGCGGCGAACAGCTGCTCCGGGTTGGTGCCCGGGCCACCCGCGCCGCCCAGCTCGCGCGGGGTCGACAGCTGGATGTCGAGCACGTTGTCGGAGGAGACGGAACGGCCTTCGCGGCCGCCGGTGGAGGTCGCCTGGGCGGTGTACAGAACCTTTTCGATGGACATCGGGATGCTCCTGGTCAGTGGGTGGTAGTGCGTTGGAGCCTACTTTGCCCGCTTTCCAAGGACGATGGGTGACAGACCGTCTGAGAAATTTGACCGATCGTCCTGCCTGTCTAGATCGTCCATTCCCGATCGGTGGTGAACATGATCGTCAGCCACCGGTCCGGCGAGGCTTCGCCCAGTGCATCGCCGATCTCGTCACGCAGTTGGTCCCACTCCCGCAGGGGCCGCGGCGGATCATCGGCCGGGACCACGAAGAACAGCTCGATCTGCTCGCCACGTCCCACCTGCGCCACATAGCTTCGGTGTTCGACGAAGCCATGCCTGGCGACGATCGTGCGCGCCACCGCGTCCACGTGGGCCTGCAGCTCCGGCGGAGTCACCAGCAGGATGCCGGCCAATGCCCGCCGCACCGTGCCCAGCGGCGCGATCATCACCAGTACGCAGACGAAGGCGAGGATGGCCGGGTCGATGTACGGCCCGATCCAGTCCCACGCGGTGCCACGCACCAGCGCGCCGCCCAGGAAGGCGACCAGATAGCAGGCCGACATGCTGGCCGCGATCATCCAGTTCTTCGCGTCCAGCGCGATGAACTCCGAACCGATGCGGCGGTTGGCGCGCAGCACGAACACGCCCAGCGCTGCCTCGGCCAGCAGGGACAGCGCGGCGAAGATCATCGCCGGCCCCAGCGCGATGTGGCGGCCGCCGGACATCAGCGCGTCCACGGCATTGACCAGTGCATACAGCGCCGCACCGATCATCAGCGTGCCGCTCACGCCCAGCACGATCGGTTCCAGGTGCCAGAAGCCCATGGTAAAGCGCTGGTTGAGGCGCGACTGCAGCGCATCGGTGTTGGTCGACAGCGCGATCAGGCGCGCGACCAGCAGCGACAGCCAGGTCATCACCACATCGATCAGCCCGTAGATGCCATCGAAGATGATGAGCGAGGAATTGGCCAGCAGGCCGAACACCACAGCAGTCAGCGCCAGCAGCAACGCACCGGCAATCGACAGGCGCAGCACCCCCTGTTCGGTGGTGGGGTCGAAGAAGTGGGGGCGATCGGTAGCCATGACCCGATTGTAGAGCGGAGCCATGCTCCGCTGCGTCTGGCGGCCGACCGCGCTACCTTCATGCAGCCGCTTCCCGTAGACTGCGCCCCTCCCACGTACCGACACCCGCCTGCAGTGATCACGCCACCCTGACCCTTGCCGCACATCGGCAGCCGGCCCGCCCGGCTCAGGAACCCGTGTCTTTCCACTGCAGCGCCATGCGGCCACGCCCGCCTGCGCGCGGAGCTTTCCCATGCAAACGTCCTATCCCCTGCGCCAGCAATGGCTCGGCAACGTCCGTGGCGACCTGTTGTCCGGCATCGTCGTCGCCCTGGCCCTGATTCCCGAGGCCATCGCGTTCTCGCTCATTGCCGGCGTCGACCCCAAGGTCGGCCTGTACGCCGCCTTCTCCATCGCCGTCATCACCGCCATCGCGGGTGGCCGCCCTGGCATGATCTCTGCTGCCACTGGCGCGATGGCGCTGGTGATGGTCGACCTGGTCAAGGACCACGGCGTGCAGTACCTGTTCGCCGCCAGCATCCTGGCCGGCTTGCTGCAGGTGCTGGCAGGTGTGTTCAAACTGGGCTCGCTGATGCGCTTCGTCTCGCGCTCGGTCATCACCGGCTTCGTCAACGCGCTGGCGATCCTGATCTTCCTCGCCCAGCTGCCCGAGCTGGTTGGCCGCGGCCCGACCGTGTACGTGCTGTGTGCGGCCGCGCTGGCGATCATCTACCTGCTGCCGCGCATCACCCGGGTGGTGCCGTCGCCGCTGGTGGCGATCGTGGTGCTCACTGCCGTGGTGATCGGCTTCGGCATCGACGTGCGCAGCGTCGGCGACATGGGCCAGCTGCCCGACAGCCTGCCGCGCTTCCTCATTCCCGATGTACCGCTCACCTGGGAAACGCTGCGCATCCTGCTGCCGGTGTCGGCCACGCTGGCCGTGGTCGGCCTGCTCGAATCGATGATGACCCTGCAGATCGTCGAGGACATCACCGAAACGCCCAGCGAGCGCAACCGCGAATGCGTCGGCCAGGGCGTGGCCAACACGGTCACCGGCTTCCTCGGCGGCATGGCCGGCTGCGCGATGATCGGCCAGTCGATCATCAACGTGAGCTCCGGCGGCCGCGGTCGCCTGTCATGCCTGGTGGCCGGCGTCGTGCTGCTGGCGATGGTGGTGTACGGCAGCGACCTGGTACGGCAGATTCCGATGGCGGCACTGGTGGCGGTGATGATCATGGTCAGCATCGGCACCTTCAGCTGGCGCTCGCTGCGCGACCTGCGCACGCACCCGCGCAGTTCCTCGGCCGTGATGTTGCTGACCGTGGTGGTCACCGTCGCCACCCACGACCTGGCCAAGGGCGTGCTCAGCGGTGTGCTGCTGTCGGCCCTGTTCTTCGCGCGCAAGGTGGGCCGCATGCTGGAGGTGCAGCGCGAGGAGGCGGACGACACGCAGGTCTACCGCGTGCGCGGACAGGTGTTCTTTGCTTCCGCCGGCCAGCTGGGCGCGGCGTTTGATTACCAGCACGTGGCACCGAAGGTGCAGATTGATCTGCGCGATGCCCATCTGTGGGACCTGACCGCCGTGGCCGCGCTGGAGCGCGCGCAGGAAAAACTGGCCGCGCATGGAGCGGAAGTGACGGTGGTGGGGCTCAATGCAGCCAGCCAGACGCTGATCGAGCAGGTGGGTGGGCGCGGCGGCGGGCACTGAGTTCGCACTCATCAATCGCCGCCACCTGTGCTGGGACATGGGTCCATAAGCGCTTCGGCAGGGGGCACCCGGGTGACCGCAGCGGCGGTCACCCGCGTTGTTGCATCAGTGCCTGCGGCCCATGCACCTGACTTCCACCCGCATGTCGGCGTCCATCACTTCGCTGGTGCAGATCATCTGGTTGTCGCCCGGCCCGATGTTGGGGCGCACGCCCAGATCGAAGAGGTAGCGACTGAAGTCCATGTAGGCGTCACTGGTGATGCCACCGGGGAACTCGTACACCACCGGCTTGCCGTCCTTGGCAACGTCTGCTTTCGTCTCTGGAACCGGGTTGCCGTGAACGTCGCGGCCGGTGCCGGGAATAGGCGCCCAGCTTTTCATCTCGATGTCGTACGAGGCCTTGATGCTGGAGCCATCGGCGAAGTTCAGGGTGGTCACCGGGCGGCCCGCAGTCAGCGAGATGTTCTTTCCGCTGACCAAATTGACGAACGTCATGTGCGCCGCATACCCGCGGGCGAGCCAGGAGGCATTCAACTGCTCGATCGCGTTGTTCATCCTGGCCGGGCTCTGCAATGCATCGTATACGGTTGCCGGAACCGGCGTGTCTGCGGCGGGAGCGCGGCCGCCTGCATCTGAGCGTATGAACACCCTTCGCACGGGGTATCTTGTATCTGCTCCACCTGCGCGTGCGCGCCCGGCGCACAGAGCAACAACGCCACCGCAGTGGCGTATCGGAACAGCCTCCTCGAATTCGATTCCTAGATGGATGGATTGGGTAGGAAATGAATGACGATCCTGGCTGCTGCCGCAATGACCAGCGCAATCGACACGGCGCGGGTGAAGCGATGAATCTCGCGCCGTTGGAAGGGTATCCATACCGTGAGCAGGATGGTTGTGAGACCAAAAACCAGCACCGGGGTGCCGGAGGTCGTCATCGCCATGCACAGGCTGATGAAGGCGAACAGCTCCAGGACCAGTTCGATATAGGTGCGTTGCTGCATTACATGTTCCGTCTGCTTGGGACATCCATGCCGCACATCGTCATGCGGCGCTCAAATGATATCACTTCTCATTCGTATTTGATGGGATGGCGGCGTGTGCCACACCGGCAATCGGGCACCGACGCTTCGCACACCGCCTGACGCCCCGGCGTCATTCAGCCACCCGGTGTAAACTATTGATCTCACTGGCAATGCCAGTCTCCACAATCAGCACCCCGATGACGTCCGCCACCGCCCGTTACGCCGATTCCCTGCGCCTGTCCGTCGCCCCGATGATGGACTGGACGGACCGCCATTGCCGCGTGTTCCACCGCGTGCTGGCGCCCGGGGCGCGGCTGTACACGGAGATGGTGCACGCCAACGCGGTCATCCATGGTGACCGCGAGCGCCTGCTCGGCTTCGACCGCAGCGAACAGCCGCTGGCCCTGCAGCTGGGTGGCAGCGATCCGGCCCTGCTGGCGCAGGCCGCGCGCATCGCCGTGGACTGGGGCTACGACGAGGTCAACCTCAACTGCGGCTGCCCGTCCGATCGCGTGCAGGCGGGCCGCTTCGGTGCCTGCCTGATGCGCGAGCCGGTGCTGGTGGCCGAATGCGTGGCCGCGATGGTCGATGCGGTCGACATCCCGGTGACGGTGAAGTGCCGTCTGGGCGTGGATGAGGACAACGAGTACGAGGCGTTCGCCCGCTTCGTCGACCGCCAGGTCGCTGCCGGTGCAGCGATGGTGGTGGTGCACGCGCGCAATGCCTGGCTGAAGGGCCTGTCGCCCAAGGAGAACCGTGAGGTTCCGCCGCTGAAGTACGACTGGGCCTACCGCCTGAAGCGGGAGCGGCCCGCGTTGCCGGTGGTGCTCAACGGTGGCCTGGCCAGCATCGAAGCCGTGCAGGCCCAGGCCGGCCATGTCGATGGCGTGATGCTGGGCCGGGCCGCGTACCACGATCCCTATCTGCTGCATCAGCTGGAAGCGCTGCACACCGGTACGCCGCTGCGGCCGCGCGCGGATCTGCTGCGCGCGTTGCGCCCGTATGTCGAGGCCCGTCTGGGCGAGGGCATGGCCCTGAAGCACATCACCCGTCACCTGCTCGGCCTGTTCCATGGGCAGCCCGGTGGGCGCGCGTTCCGCCAGGTATTGAGCGAGGGTGCGCACCGTCCAGGCGCCGACTGGACATTGGTCGAACAGGCCCTTGCCGTCACCGAGCGCGACGCTGATCGTGCCGCGGCGTGATGCCCGTCACATTCCTGACTTGACAACGCCGGCCGATTCGTCCCGAATGTTCACTTAGATGAACAAACCTGCGGTTCGCCCGGAAAAGTTCAGATCGGATTCACTGCCCCAAACCAAGAATTTGCAAAGGAATTGTAAAGACCGGGTCCCGTACCCGGTTCCCGGATTTACGACTTTTGAACGAATCGCCGTGCTCGGCTAGGATCGCATCGATGTCTTCCGCTCCCCTCCATTGCCGCATTGCCCTGGCCACCTGCGTGGTGCTGGCGGCTGCGCCGCTGTCGTCGGCAATGGCACAGCAGCCCCCGCGTGCGGAACACGGCCGGGCGGAGATGATGGAGCGGAGCGAGCGGGGTGGCCGTGGCGACGAGCGCTCGCTGTCCGATGCCGTGCGCCGCGTGCAGCGCACCACCGGTGGCCACATCCTGGGCGCCGAACGGGTGCCGTTCGATGGTCGTGATATCAACCGGGTCAAGTACATGGATGACCGGGGCCGGGTCCGCTACATGGACGACCCCGCCCCGTCGCGTTCACAGCCGCGCACGCCGCGGTCGGATATGTCTTCACTACGCGGCGATAACCCCTGAACAGGGATAGTTGTCGCTATCAACCCGTACCCCACTGGCCTCCGGGCCACACCCAGGACACTAGGGAGAGTTCATGCGTATCCTTCTGGTCGAAGACGAAGCCCCGCTGCGTGAGACCCTGGCAGCCCGGCTCAAGCGCGAAGGCTTTGCCGTCGATGCTGCGCAGGACGGCGAGGAAGGCCTCTACATGGGGCGCGAAGTCCCGTTCGACGTCGGCATCATCGACCTCGGCCTGCCCAAGATGTCGGGCATGGAGCTGATCAAGGCGCTGCGTGACGAGGGCAAGAAGTTCCCGGTGCTGATCCTGACCGCGCGGTCGAGCTGGCAGGACAAGGTCGAGGGCCTGAAGCAGGGCGCCGACGATTACCTGGTCAAGCCGTTCCACGTCGAAGAGCTGCTGGCCCGCGTCAACGCGCTGCTGCGCCGCGCCGCCGGCTGGAGCAAGCCGACGCTGGAATGCGGCCCGGTCGCACTGGATCTCGCCGCGCAGACGGTCAGCGTCTCCGGCAGCAATGTCGACCTGACCAGCTACGAGTACAAGGTGCTGGAGTACCTGATGATGCATGCCGGTGAACTGGTCTCCAAGGCCGACCTCACCGAGCACATCTACCAGCAGGACTTCGACCGCGACTCGAACGTGCTGGAAGTGTTCATCGGCCGCCTGCGCAAGAAGCTGGACCCGGACGGCGAGCTGAAGCCGATCGAGACCGTGCGCGGCCGCGGCTACCGTTTCGCGATCCCGCGTAACGAGGGCTGAGCCGGCTCACCCTGGCGATTGCACGATGTCCGGCCGTCTGTGGTTCTTCCGACGCTGGCGGCCGCGCTCCCTGCAGGCGCGCCAGCTGTTCGCCGCGTCCGTGGGCCTGGTCGCGTTCCTGGCCCTGGCCGGTTACGCGCTCGACGCCGCCTTCGCCGATACGGCGAGGGCCAACCTGCGTGAGCGCCTGAAGAACTACGCCACTGCCTATGCGGCGGGCATCGATTTCACCCGTGACCGTTCGCTGTACATCCGCGAGCAGCCACCGGACCCGCGCTTCGACGTGCCCGGCAGCGGTCTCTACCTGCAGGTGGTGATGCCGGACGGCAAGGGCAATTCAATGTCGGCCGAAGGCCCGATGCTGCCCACCGTCGGCGGCGGCCTGCTTGCGCCACGCCAGGAGGTATTCGAAGGCCCGCTGCCGATGATCCAGATCGACGGCAGCCAGGGCTCGGTGTACCGCTACGGCCTGGGCCTGGTGTGGGACGCCGATGCCGATCCCGCCACCGAGTTCCCGTACACCATCTACGTAATGGAAGACTCGCGCGCGCTCGGTGCGCAGCTGCGGGTGTTCCGCAGCCGTGTCTGGTTCTACCTGGGTGGCATCGGCCTGATCCTGCTGCTGCTGCAGACCGTCATCCTGCAGTGGAGCCTGCGTCCGCTGCGTCGCGTGATCACCGAGCTGACCAAGGTGCAGCGCGGCGAGACCGAGCGCATGAGCGAGCGCCACCCACGCGAGCTGGAACCGCTGACCGACAGCATCAATGCCTTCATCGAGAGTGAGCGCGAGAACCTCGAACGCCAGCGCAACACCCTGGCGGATCTTGCGCACAGCCTGAAAACGCCGATCGCGGTGCTGCGCACGCAGATGGACAGCGGTGCCGGTGATGGCGCGCTGCGCGAAGAGCTGGACGTGCAGCTGCAACGCATGAATAACCTGGTGTCCTATCAGCTGGCGCGCGCTGCGTCGTCGGGCCACAAGCTGTTCTCCGCACCGTTGCCGATCGAGTCCAACGCCGAAGAGATCGTGCGGGGCCTGGAAAAGGTCTATGCGGCCAAGGGCGTGCTGTGCGAGTTCGACATCGATCCGGCCGCGCGCTTCCATGGCGAGCCGGGTGACCTGCAGGAACTGCTGGGCAATCTGCTGGAAAACGCCTTCAAGTGGGCCAAGCGCCGTGTCCTGCTGACCGCGCAGCCCCTGCCGGCACCGAATGCACGCCGCGCCGGCCTGCTGCTGGCCGTGGACGACGACGGCCCGGGCATCGCGCCGGACGATATCGGCAAGGTGCTGCAGCGTGGCGTACGTGGCGACGAACGCGTGCAGGGCCACGGCATCGGCCTGTCGATCGTGCAGGACCTGATCAAGGATTACCGCGGCGAACTGGCGGTCGGCCGTTCCAGCGAACTGGAAGGCGCCCGCTTCGAAGTGCGTCTGCCGCCGGGCCCGTAATCCACGCCGCCGGGCATGGCCCGGCGCTACCTACGGCCAAACGGTAGCGCCGGACCACGCCCGGCGAACCCATGACATGGCTCAGCCACCCCGCGCCGGCGGTTCACCATAGAAGCGCCGCAGATGTGCGGCAACATCGGGCAGCGCTTCGGCCAGCACGTCCGGGGCGGAGAAGTGGTACTCGCTGGCGACCGCGAAGAACTCCTCCGGTGCTTCCGCGGCATACGGGTCGATCAGCGTCTCCTGGCCGGCATCCACCTGCGCGCAGAACGCATCGTAGGACTGCTGGAAGACAGCAGCCCACTCACGCTGCCACGCACGCGGCAGCGGCGGCGTGCCGTCCATCGCGCCATCGAGCGCATCGAGCTTGTGCACCATCTCGTGCACGGCCACGCAGTAGCCCTCGTGCGGTGCGGCCAGATCGGCCTGCACGTCGGCCCAGGACAGGATCAACGGCCCGCTGTCCCACGATTCGCCGATCAGCTCGTCGTCCCATTCGTGCAGCACGCCCGCCGCATCCATGTGGCTGCGATGCACGCGGAATGCGTCGGGGTACACGATCAGCTGCGACCAGCCCTGCAGCCCCACCTCGCCGAACTCGAGCAGTGGCAGGCAGCACAGGGCCGCCAGCAGCACGCCGTCGGCGGCCTGCAGCTGCAGGTTGCCGATCGGGGTGATGGTCTTCTCATGCAGGAAGCGCGCCGCCAGCGTGCGCAGCCGGGCGCGTCGTTCGTCGGAAAGCCCCTGCAGCCATGCCGCACGGCGGCAGGCCTCATCCCAGTATGCGTCTTCGATCGGCCGCGGTGCGGGCCGCAGCCACTGCAGCAACGACTTGATCAGCGGAACATTCCCGGCAGGTAGCTGTGCCACTTCGGCGCACGCAGCCGCTGCAGCATGTCCTCATCGCTGCCGCCACCGCCGGTGCTGGTGGCACTGCTGGCCGCCGGGCGTGCCGGAGCAGGCTTGGCCGTGGTGGTCGATGCCGTCGGTGCGCGCTGCGAGGCGGCATCGCCGTTGGAGGACACACAGGCGCCGCGGCTGTCATCCAGTGCTGCTGTGGCCGACGCCGCGAAGGGCATCGTCAGCAGGATCAGGCAATGGGCATAACGGCGCATTGACGACATCCACGTTAAGGTAAGGTGAGTTCCCGATTCTAGCCCGAACCCGGCACCGGATTGGAAGCCCGCCGCCGGCCCCGTGGCGGGCGTCGCTGGCGGCTTTCCCGCATAATTCCGTCCTGACTTCGTGGAAGCTGCCGTGGACGATCGCCAATTGCTGGCCAAACTCGCTGCCGGTCGCCTGTCCGGCGACGCCCTGGCCCGTGAGCTGGGCCAGACCCGGGCGGCAATTTGGAAGCGCATTCAAGGGCTTAGGGCCGCAGGTGTCGATATCGAGGGCCGTGCCGGCGAAGGCTATGGCCTGACCCGCCCGGTCGAGCTGCTGGACCCGGCGGCCATCCGTGCCGCCCTGCCGGCCGATGCCCTGTCCCTGCTGCATGACCTGCAGGTGGCCTGGACGGTGGATTCCACCAATGCCGAATTGCTGCGGTGCAGCGCGCCCCAGCGCGGGGTCAGCGTCCTGCTGGCCGAACGCCAGACCGGAGGGCGGGGGCGGCGCGGCCGCACCTGGGCCTCGCCGCTGGCGGCCCACGTCTATCTGTCGGTGCTGCGCCTGTTCTCCGGGGGCCTTGGCCGGCTGGCGGGGCTGAGCCTGGTTGCCGGCATCGCCGTGGCCGAAGCGCTGCACGATCTGGGTTTCACCCAGGCGCAGCTGAAGTGGCCGAATGATCTGATCGTCGATGGCCGTCGCAAGCTGGTTGGCCTGCTCGCCGAAGGTGGCGGCGAATACGCCGGTCCGGCCCGCGCGGTGATCGGCATCGGCATCAACACGCACATGCCGCCCTCGTTCGCCGAGCAGATCACCCAGCCCTGGGTGGATCTGGACACACTGGCCGGCGCGCCGGTCGACCGCAACATCGTCGTCGCCGGCGTGCTTGCACGGCTGCTGCCGGCGCTGGAGGAATTCGATCGCGAAGGGCTGGCCCCGTTCCTGCCGCGCTACGCCGCCTTCGACATGCTGGCCGGCCGCGAGGTGCGCGTCGAGCTGGAGGGGCAGTGGCAGCACGGCACCGCACTGGGCCTGGCCGATGACGGCGCGCTGCGCGTGAGCATCGACGGCTGCGAGCGCCGCCTGCATGCCGGCGAAGTCACGGTGAGGGCGGCATGAGCGACTGGTTGTTCGACCTGGGCAATTCGCGCTTCAAGTTCGCGCCGTTGCAGGGGGATCGCGCGGGTGACGTACAGGCCTGGGCGCATGGCGCCGAAGGCATGGCCGGGCAGCCGCCGCACAGCCTGCCCAGCGGCGCGACGGCGTTCGTCGCCAGCGTGGCCGCACCTTCGCTGACCAGCGCCATGCTGGACCAGCTGCAGCGGCGCTTCGACCACGTGCATGTGGTGCGCACCAGCGCCGAATGCGCAGGCGTGCGCATCGCCTACGCGCGCCCGGAGAAGTTCGGCGTGGATCGCTTCCTTGCCCTGCTGGCCGCCGCCAAGGCGCAGCGCCCGGTGCTGGTGGTGGGCGTGGGCACGGCGCTGACCATCGACCTGCTCGATGCCCGTGGCCAGCATCACGGCGGCCGCATCGCCGCATCACCCACCACCATGCGCGAAGCACTGCATGCGCGCGCCGTGCAGCTGCCCGCCAGTGGCGGCGATTACAGCGAGTTTGCCAATGACACCGCCGACGCACTCGCCTCCGGTTGCGATGGTGCTGCGGTGGCGCTGGTCGAGCGCAGTGCGCAGCAGGCGCAGGCACTGCTGGGTGTGATGCCGTCGCTGCTGGTGCACGGTGGCGGCGCGCCCGCGCTGATGCCATTGCTGGACGGCGCCGACTACCACCCCTCGCTGGTGCTGGACGGCCTCGCCCGCTGGGCGGTGCACCAGCCTGCAGGCTAGTATCCGCGCATGCTCACCCGTGCCCTGATCGTCGTCCTGGCCATCCTCAATCTTGGCGTTGCCTGCTGGTGGCTGCTGCGCGATGCGCCGCAGAAGCCTGCGCCGCCACCGCGGCCCGCCGGCGTGGCCGAACTGCGCTGGGTGCCCGGCGGCACCGATGCGGCGGTGGCCGCGCAGGCATCGTCGGAGGCACCGGCGCCAGCACTGGTGGAGCGCGACCCCGCAGCGGCGACCGCCGTGGCGTCCACTCCTGCCCCTGCCGCGCCGGCCAAGCCGCAAGCCGAACCGGCCAAAGCGCCGGCTGCGGAGGCAACCTCCAGCCCGACGCCAGCGCCGGTCGCAGCGGTGGTTGCGCAGGCGCCTGCCGCCAGCGAGCCGCCGCGCTGCATCGCGCTGGGTCCGTTCGCCGATCGTGCCGCCGCCAGCGTGGCGCAGGGCCGGGCCGGCGCACTGCTCAGCCAGGCGCGCCTGCGCGAGCAGCCGGCCGCCAGCGGCAGTGCCCGCTACCGCGTGCTGCTGCCGGCCGCCGCCAGCCGCGAAGAGGCGCAGGCCACGGTCAAGCGCATCGTCGCTGCGGGCCTGGGCGACTACTACATCATCAGCCAGGGTGAGGACGCCAACGCCGTGGCGCTGGGCCAGTACCGCAACCGCGAAGGCGCCGAGCGGCGTATCGCTGCGGTGCAGGCCGCCGGCTTCCAGCCGCGCCTGGTGGCCAGCGGCGACGCCGGCCAGTGGTGGGTGGACGGGCAGCTGGCCGGCACCGCACAGCCTGCGCAGGTGCAGCAGCGCAGCGGCGCCGCCCGGCAACAGTCGCTGGAATGCGCGCGACTGCGCTAGAATCCCCCCACTGCGGCGCTGCCGCCCGTGCGTCACCCATGCCGCTTTAGCTCAGTTGGTAGAGCAACTGTCTTGTAAACAGTAGGTCATCCGTTCGATTCGGATAAGCGGCACCATCCCGCAGTCGCTCGCTTCCGCAGCGTTCTTTCTCCTGTGGCGAATTGCAGCGCGTTTGCCAGGCGCCGGAGTCGCATACGCAGGGCTGTCAAAAGGAAGAGTGAACTCGAAGCATTTGACGTGGCCACGCATCTTCGTACGCCTGAAGAAATGGCCGCCTATCTCGATGCCTGCATCGTTGAAAGCAATGGCGATTCGGCCTTCACTGCCAAGACACTGGGCGATATCGCACGTGCCCTATCGGGCGCTGTCCGGCGAGCGGAGTCCTGATTTCGCGACCGCTGCCTGAGCGACACGCGCTCGCGCACACGATCTCCCGGAGGCGGCAGGCTCAGCCCGGAATGCGGGCGATCACCTTGATCTCGAAGTCGAATCCGGCAAGCCAGTTGACGCCTACCGCCGTCCAGTTGGGATAGGGCTTCTCGGGAAACACCTCGCTCTTTACGGTCATGACGGTTCCGAACTGGTTCTGCGGGTCCGTATGGAAGGTGGTCACGTCGACGATGTCGTCAAGCCCGCAACCACCGGCCTTCAGGGTTGCCTCCAGGTTCGCGAAGGCCAGGCGGACCTGCGCCTCGAAGTCGGGCTCGGGCGTCCCGTCGCTGCGGCTGCCCACCTGGCCGGACACGAACAGCAGGTCACCCGACTGGATCGCGGCCGAATAGGTCTGCGAGGTGTACAGGTCCTGCCGGCCGGCCGGGAAAACGGCATTGCGCTTGCTCATGGGATTCTCCAGAAGGGGATCGATGAGCCCTAAGGTAGTCCTCTCGATTGGCTGGATAAACGCCTATAAAGCGCCATCATTATTTGCCAAATCAAAACAATTGGCGGTCGTGGCGCGGCTCATGCCGCATGCAATTGCAGCTCCACATACTCCGCCAGCCCCCGGCAGGCCAGCAGCAGGCCTTCGCGCGCGCCGTCGCCGATGTCGTCCTTTTCGGCGCCATCCACACGCACGCGCTCGGCGGCGTGGAATACCTCCAGCAGCGTGATCAGGCCGGCGGCGGCGCGGTCGGTACGCGCACGGGTCACGCCCTGGCCTGGGCTGGGCACGGGGCCCTTCCACGGTTGACCATCGGCGGCGTCGCCGCTGCGGATGCGCTGCAGGCAGCCCACCAGCGTGATTGGCTCAGGCAGATCAACGGCAGCGGAAAGCGCAGCTTCCAGAGGCTCGGCCAGTTCGCGGGGCAGGTGCTCGGCGGCATCGCCCAGGGTGGCAAGCAGATAGGGGTAACGGGGTGCGGTCATGGGACATCCTCATGCGGAACAGAGGCGCCACCCGCAGAGGGTGGCGGACGATGCGTGGTTCCAATACCGGAGTCGATGAACCGGCGGGCACAAGGCCCCCACGCACCGCCCGCCGTAGATCGGCAGACGGATTGCCAGCCGGCGCCACCCCGAGACAGGTGGCGCCGACTGACAAGCGTAAACAACATCGACTTCCGGGATTGGAGCCCGGGCCACCCGTTGTCGGTGGCGATTCATCATGCGCACGCGCAAACACCGCCCGCCAGTCATTCTTTCCAATGACTTCGTGCGATTCGAAAGAAAAAATGAATTATCGCTTTTGACCTGTTTCGCGCGATGTAAAGGCAAAAGCGACATCCTGCGCGAGGCCTTTGCAAGGGCGGAATTCCAGTGATCCCACGCGCGGCAATGGACGCGACATACGCGAAGTAAAGCTGGCTTAACCGGTGCGGCAGACGACGGCAGTCACGATGCTAACGGCAATGGCCGGCAAGTGCAGCGCCGATCCTGATGATGCTGAAGGATCGGCACTGGCGTAGACGCCTCAGTGCTGCCATCCGCCCGGCCCGGGCGGCCCTGCCATCTGCGCATGCGTCGTCATGGCCCGTCGCTCACGTGCGGGCTGGCTACATCGCCCATACGCGCCCAGCCGTGCCGATTCCGACACTGCGTTGCCGTGCGGTGTTCCGCCACCGCTGACCGCATCTGCCCTGCTGCACCGCCGCGAGTCGTGTCACACAGCTCTGGCTAGACTGTGCTTCTTTTTCCGTTGCAGGAGGCACCCATGGCCCATCCCATTTCCGTCTCGTTGATCGGCGTCCCCACCGATGTCGGTGCCGGCCATCGGGGCGCGCGGCTGGGGCCGGAAGCGCTGCGCGTGGCGGGCCTGCCGGAGGCGCTGGCGGCGCGCGGCGTGGACGTGCGCGACCTGGGCAACCTGGATGGCCCGCGCAACCCGTGGACCGCGCCGGTTGAAGGCTACCGCCATCTGGACGAGGTGGTGGCCTGGAACCATGCACTGATGGAGGCCAGCTATGCCGAGCTGCAGGCCGGGCGCATGCCGATCATGCTCGGGGGCGACCATTGCCTGGGCATCGGCTCGATCACCGCGGTGGCCCGCTGGTGCCGCGAGCAGGGCAAGACCCTGCGCGTGCTGTGGCTGGATGCACACTCGGACTTCAACACCAGTGATGTCACGCCGTCGGGCAACATCCACGGCATGCCGGTGGCCTGCCTGTGCGGGCTGGGGCCGGAGGCACTGACCCGTCTGGGCGGCAGTGCGCCGGCAATCACGCCCGCCCAGGTGCACCAGATCGGCATCCGCTCGGTGGACCCGGAAGAGAAGCGCCTGATCAAGACTCACAAGGTCGATGTCTACGACATGCGCTACATCGACGAGAACGGTATGAAGCGCACCGTGGAGGCCGCGCTGGCCGGAATCGATGACAGCACCCATCTGCATGTCAGCTTCGATGTCGACTTCCTCGACCCGAGCATCGCACCCGGCGTCGGCACCACGGTGCCGGGCGGGGTGAACTACCGCGAAGCGCAGCTGGTGATGGAAATGATCGCCGACAGCGGTCGCATGGGGTCGCTGGATATCGTCGAGCTCAATCCGCTGCTGGACAAGCAGAACGCCACCGCCGAACTGGCCGTGGACCTGGTGGAAAGCCTGTTCGGCAAATCCACGCTGATGCGCGATTGAGGGCATCCCTGAACGGATCGCCGATCCGTTCACACCCGCTGCACGCCGCAGCCGCCAGATTGCACCTCACGCGGCGGCGGTGGCTTCGGCCCCTGCCTGCCGAGCGACAGAACCCCATCCGCGTTGTAGCGGTGAAGCGGCGAACCCAAGGAGAAGCCCATGAAGCGCGTAGTTGCCCTGATGCTGTTGTCGATGTTCTCGGTGGCCATGCTGGCCGGCTGCAACACCGTTGCCGGTGCCGGCAAGGACGTGCAGAAGGCCGGTGAAAAGGTCGAGGATGCCGCCAAGGGCAACTAAGCCCGACGCGGTGTGGAACAGAAAAAGGCCGGGATCTTCCCGGCCTTTTTTTCGTGCGTGTGTATGGCCGCGTAGTCGCCATCGCGTGTGGCGATGGAGTGAACCATTCAAGCACGTGAGCATGTGTTTCATGAGCGGTTGACCGCCTTTCAACAGCGGATGCGGGAAGCTGCAGTCACGGTAAGAACGCCGTTGCAACCAAGGATTCCCAGCAATGAACAAAGACATCATTTCCGGCAAGTGGTCGCAGCTGAAGGGCAAGGCCCAGGCCAAGTGGGGCGATCTGACCAACGACGATTTCGATGTGGCCGAGGGCAATGCCGAATATCTGGCCGGCCGCCTGCAGGAACGGTATGGCTGGGCCAAGGATCGCGCCGAGAAGGAAGTCCGTGACTTCGAAGACAGCGTGCGCAAGGACTACCCGGACTACAAGTAAGCAGCCGGCGGTAAGCGGTTCCCCCACGTCGACGCCCGCACCCTCTGGTGCGGGCGTCGTGCTGTCAGGGACTCAACGTGTCGGCGGATCCGGCACGTAGCGGTTCGGAAACGCCTGCGGCTCGCGCGGCAGGCGCGAAGGCGGGTCGAGCACGATGCCGCGTGCGCGCAGCGCGCGTGCGCTGTCGTAACGCAGCTGCACGACCTGCGCCGGCGTGCGGCTGGCCCGTTCGAATGCGGTATCACGCACCGAGGAGCGTTCGCGCGCGCCGTGACCGGTGCCCAGCGACGGTGCCTGCGACCGCGCTGAGTAGCCGTCCATGCGGCTGGCGCTGGCGTCCGCAGCGGCCGGTGCCGGGGCGCCACGGCGCAGCAGCGGCTCCGGTCGGAGCGGCCAGCGACGGGCCTCCTCGAACACCGCCGCGCCGATCACGCCGATGTTGTCCGCACGGCCGGTACGGCTGGCATAGCTGCCACTGGGGCTGCTGAAGACGAACTGCGCGACTTCATCCTGGCTCTTGCGCCAGCCGGTGATGTCGGCGCGCTGGCCGGGGTTGAGCACATAGCCGGTCTGCGACGGGTCGGCATCTTCGCCGGAGATGGCATTGATGCCATCCACCGAGAGCACCACCAGCACCCGCCGCGGGCTGTCGTTGTACAGGCGTACCGCATAGCGATGGCCGCGCTCGCCCGCCACCCAGCGCTGTCCATCGGCTGCATGGCTGCGCAGTTCGGTGCCGCGGTCGCGGTCGATCAGGGTCATCCGCACAGGGCCGTCCTGCGGCATCGGCGGTGGCGGCGGAACCGGGCGGAAGCCGGCCAGGGGCAGGATCAGCAGCAGGGGCAGCAGGCGTTTCATGTGGGAACTCCGGTGGGCTCGGGTGAATGAACGACCCGCAGGCCCTGACGGGGTTGGCCGTGGGCACGGTAAACTGGCTCCGTTCATCGAAGGTTTCCCCACGCAGTCATGACGACCCGAGTCCTTACCGGCATCACCCCCTCCGGCACCCCCCATCTGGGCAACTACGTTGGCGCCATCCGTCCGGCCATCGCGGCCAGCCGCACCCCGGGGATCGAGAGCTTCTTCTTCCTGGCCGACCTGCACAGCCTGATCAAGGCGCAGGATCCGCAGCGCACCCAGCGCGCGACCCTGGAGATCGCAGCCAGCTGGCTGGCCTGCGGCCTGGATCCGGAACACGTCTGGTTCTACCGCCAGAGCGACATCCGCGAAACCACCGAACTGATGTGGTTCCTGACCGCGATCGCCAGCAAGGGCATCCTCAATCGTGCCCATGCCTACAAGGCAGCGGTGGACAAGAACCGCGAGGAAGGCCTGGACGAGGATGCCGGCGTCAGCGCCGGGCTGTTCATGTACCCGGTGCTGATGGCTGCCGACATCCTGATCTTCAAGGCCAACCAGGTGCCGGTCGGTCGTGACCAGATCCAGCACATCGAGATGGCCCGCGACTTCGCCCAGCGCTTCAATCACGTCTACGGCAGGGAATACTTCCCGCTGCCGGAGGTGGTGATCGATGAGCAGGTGGCCACGCTGGCCGGCCTCGACGGCCGCAAGATGAGCAAGAGCTACCACAACACCATTCCGCTGTTCGCGCCGCGCGAGGAGCTGAAGAAGCTGGTGTTCTCGATCCTGACCGACTCGCGCGCACCGGGTGAGCCCAAGGACACCGAGGGCTCGGCGCTGTTCCAGATGTACCAGGCCTTCGCCACCCCGGAGCAGACCGCTGCTTTCGCCCGGGCATTCGCCGAGGGCATCAGCTGGGGCGATGCCAAGCAGCAGTTGTTCGAGCGCATCGACGGTGAGCTGTCGCCGCTGCGCGAGCGTTACAACGCGCTGATGGCCGAGCCGGAAAAGATCGAGGCGCTGCTGAAGCGCCGTGGCCAGCAGCTGCGCGAGACGTTCGCGATGCCGCTGCTGGATGAGCTGCGGCACGCCGTGGGGTTGCGCGACCTGTCCACCGCCGGCGACATCGCCAGCGAGGATGCCGGCGCTGCCCGCGTGGCGCCGCCGCAGTTCAAGCAGTACCGCGAGAAGGATGGTCGCTTCTACTTCAAGCTGACCGCCGGCGATGGCACGCTGCTGATGCAGAGCATTGGTTTTGATTCGCCGCGCGATGCCGGCCAGCTGATCGCGGTGATCAAGCAGGCCGAGCAGGGTGATGCGCTGCAGAGCGAGCTGTTCAAGCTGGAGGCGGAGGTTGACGCGGTCCTGGCGGCACTGGCGGTGCTGCGCGAAGATGCCTGAGCGGAGGGTGCTGTAACGCCGGGCCCATGCCCGGCGGCGCTACCTGATGCACCCCGCCGGGCATGGCCCGGCGCTACCGGTGTATCTGGGCATGGCCCGGCGCTACCGGTGGATCTGGAGCCGGGCATGGCCCGGCGCTACCGATGGATGTGGAGCCGGGCATCGGGCCCGGCGCTATGGAAGGAGTCTGCGATGGCGTGGTTGTCGCTGCTGCTTTTCCTGCCCTGGTTCGTCGTGCTGGGCAGCCTGTACTGGCTGTTCCCGCGCCAGCCGCGCACGTCGCGGCGGCGCCTGTTCGATGGCCTGGTGCTGCTGCTGGCCTTTGTTCTGAGCATCGTGGCGATGCTGTGGGGCCACCACCTGGGCCTGGTGCAGACCGACGCGGGGCCGATCTGGCCGCAGGTGCTGGCGGTGCTCTATGCCTACGGCGCTTTCCTGGCGGTGCTGGTGCTGGCACTGCTGCTGCGACCGCGATGGTTGTAGTCCCGGGGCAGAGTGCGTGCCTCCGACCAAAGCCGCATCGAACCGGTCCTGCCTGCGCGCCTACCATGGACGCCTGATTCCGATTCCGCCAGGTGCGTGCCGATGATCGCCGACCCCAGCATCCACACCATCGATACCGGCTTCCAACGTCCCGACTTCGATGCGGCGTACCTGATCGTCGAGAACGGGCGGGGCGCCTTCGTGGACTGTGGCACCGGCCTGTCCGTGCCGGCGATGCTGCGGGCGCTGTCCGATGCCGGCCTGCAGCCCGACGCGGTGGACTGGCTTCTGCTGACCCATGTGCATCTGGACCATGCCGGCGGTGCGGGCCTGTTGATGCAGCAGCTGCCCAATGCCCGGGCCGTGCTGCATCCGCGCGGTGCGCCGCACATGATCGATCCGACCCGGCTGATCGCAGGCGCCACCGCGGTCTACGGCGCGGAGGAGATCGCACGCAGCTATGGCCGCATCGAGGCGATTCCCGAGCACCGCGTCGTGGTGGCCGAGGATGGCCATCGCCTCGATCTTGCCGGACGCGAACTGCTCCTGCTGCATACGCCCGGCCATGCACTGCATCACTACTGCGTATGGGATGCGCGCAGCCGCAGCTGGTTCACCGGCGATACCTTCGGTATCTCCTACCGCGAACTGGACAGCGCGCAGGGCGCCTTCATCTTTCCGACCTCTTCGCCCGTGCAGTTCGATCCCGAAGCGATGAAGGCGTCGATCCAGCGCATGCTCGACTACGATCCGCAGTCGATGTACCTCACCCACTATGGCCGCGTGGAGCAGGTGCAGCGGCTGGCCGGCGACCTGTTCGAGCAGATCGATGCGATGGCGGCGATCGGCCGCCAGTGCGACGAGCGGCCCGACCGCCATCGCTGCCTGCTGGCGGCGCTGCAGGTCCTGTACCTGGAGCGCGCGCAGCAGCATGGCTGTGTGCTGGATGACGCAGCGGTGGTGGCTGTGCTGGCCATGGACATCGAGCTCAACGCGCAGGGCCTGGCCTGCTGGCTGGATCGCGAGCGCCGCTGACGGAGCGGGACTGCGGCCGGCACTGCTGTCACGTTACACTCTGGTGACTTCCCATCCTGCCGTGGTATTGCCGTGAACCCGATGCGCGTGTTGCTGCTGTCGTCCTGCCTGTTCGTGGGTGGCCTGGCCCAGGCGGCCAATGACCTTCCCGGCGGCGGTATCGACCCGCAGGCGCTGTCGCGCCACGTGCGTGTACTGGCGTCGGACGAATTCGAGGGCCGTGCTCCGGCCAGCGAAGGCGAAGAGCGCACCGTGCAGTACCTGATAGAGCAGTTCCGCAGCTATGGCCTGCAACCCGGCGGCGTGGACGGCAGCTGGGTGCAGCCGGTGCCGCTGGTGCGTGCGCAGCTGGAGGGGGCGGCCACGGCCAGCCTGGCGTTGAAGCAGGGCCGCCGCGCCCTGGTCAATGGCGTGGATGTGACCCTGCAGAGCCTGCAGCCGCGCGCCCGGGTGCAGATCAAGGATGCACCGCTGGTGTTCGTGGGCTATGGCATCGACGCACCGGAACGCCATTGGAACGACTACAAGGACATTGACCTGCACGGCAAGATTGCCGTGGTGCTGATCAATGATGCCGATTTCGAGGCCGACGCTCCCGGCGCGTTCGATGGCAAGGCAGTGACCTACTACGGCCGCTGGACCTACAAGTTCGAGGAGGCTGCGCGCCGCGGCGCTGAAGGTGTGCTGATCGTGCACGAGACCGCACCTGCGGCTTATGGCTGGGCGACGGTGAAGAGCTCGGGCACTTCGCCGTTGTTCGATATCGAGCGCAGCCAGGCCGAGGCGATGGCCCAGCACACACCGCTGCGCGGCTGGATGCAGCGCGAGCTGGCCGAGGCGATCTTCGCCGACGCCGGCCTCGATTTCGAGGCGGAGAAGCGCAAGGCGATGCGTGCCGACTTCCGTCCGGTGGCCCTGGACAACGCGCGGCTGAGCGTCGATTTCGCCCTCAAGCGCGAACAGGTGGTGACCCGCAACGTCGTGGCCAAGCTGCCGGGCGGCGAGCACGGCGATGAAGCAGTGATCTTCTCGGCGCACTGGGACGCTTTCGGCATCGGCCAGCCCGATGCGAAGGGCGACCGCGTGCGCCGTGGCGCCATCGACAACGCCACCGGCGTGGCCACCGTGCTGGAACTGGGCCGGGTGTTCGCGGCCGGCCCGCAGCCGCAGCGCACGCTCTACTTCGTGGCGCTGACGGCTGAAGAAAAGGGATTGCTGGGGGCCAGCTACTACGCTGCGCATCCGCTGGCGCCGCTGGACAAGACCGCTGCCGTACTGAACATCGAGATGTTCAGCCCGGATGGGCCGACCCGTGACATCGCTTCGTGGGGCAAGGGCCGGGTATCGCTGGAAGGCGACCTGGAGCGGGTGGCCAAGGCACGCGGCCGCAGCTACAGCCCGGACCCCAACCTGGAGGCCGGTTTCTTCTACCGCGCCGACCATTTCGCCTTCGCCCGGCTGGGCGTACCGGCGATCACCATCGGCCCGGGCCTGGACAAGCTGGACGGCGGCGTGGACGCCGGGCGCGCGCTGCGCGATAAATACTTCGCCGACTGCTATCACCAGGCCTGCGACGCATGGACGCCGGGCTGGGATCCCAGCGGTCATGCTGCCGATACGCTGCTGGTCTACGACCTGGGCGCGGAGCTGGCCAACAGCCGGCGCTGGCCGAGCTGGGAGAAGGACTCCGAGTTCCGCGCTGCCCGCGACAAGAGCGAGGCGGCACGCCGCTGACGGCTAGTGCCTGCGCAGCAGCGTCCAGGCACCCCATGCGCTGGCGGCCAATGCCGCCAGGTAGCAGGTGATCATGGTGCCGAGGCTGACCGTGCGCAGACCGCTGAAGCGGCCGAGCAGGTTCATCCGCAGCGAGCTGTGACCGCTGTCCAGGTCCACTGCCAGCTGCACTGCCAGCGCGGTGGCGAACATCAGAAGGGCGATGCCGAAGCCGGTGCGTGGCCAGCGCGCCTGCGCGCCCGGGCGTCGCAGCAGCCAGGCCAGCGTGGTTGCCACCGCCAGCAGCAGGGCGGCCCACATCATGGGCGTGGCGGGAGATGCGGCAGCCACCGGCATTGCACCGGTGGCTGCCATCAGCACGGCATCCTTACTTGCGGGTGCCGTCGAGCCAGTTCGGGCCCTTGTTGGTGAGGAAGAACACATAGACCACCAACGATACCGCGATGGTGGCGGTGACATAGATGGCGAACCAGTCCACGTGGCCGGTCTTCAGCGCGCCCTGGTACAGCAGCGGGGCCGTACCGCCGAACAGCGAGTTGGCCAGCGCGTAGCCCAGGCCCACGCCCAGTGCCCGAACGTGGGTCGGGAACAGCTCGGCCTTCACCACGGCGTTGATCGAGGTATAGCCGGTGAGGATGACGAAGCCCAGCGCCAGGGTGAGGAAGGCGAAGGTCGCATCGTGCTGGTGCGGCAGCTGCGTGATCAGGTACCAGCTGTACAGCACGCCGCCCACGCCGAAGAACACCAGCAGGCTCTTGCGCCCGATGATGTCCGACAGCCAGCCGCCGACCGGCTGCAGCACCATCAGGAAGGCCAGCACGCCCAGGTTGATCAGGGTGCCGGTCATCGGGTCGTCGCCTGCGAAGGCGCTCTGGATCATCTTCGGGCCGTTCACCGAGTAGGTGTAGAAGGCAATGGTGCCGCCGGCGGTGATCAGGAAGCACAGCAGCAGCGGGCGCCACTGGTGCACGAACAGTTCGTACATCGAACCGGATTTCTTGGCCTTGCCTTCGCGCGCGGCCTCGATCGAGGATTCTTCCAGCGACTCATCCATGCCACGGCGCAGCCAGAACACCACGACCGCGGCGATGCCACCGATGCCAAAGGCGATGCGCCAGCCGAACTCGGAGATCTCCGGCTTGCCCCAGAAGTTCAGCATCAGGAACAGGGTCAGCTGGGCCAGCACATGGCCGCCGACCAGGGTGACGTAGTGGAAGGAGGACAGGAAGCCACGACGGCCCGGAATGGCGGCCTCGGACATGTAGGTGGCGCTCGCACCGTACTCGCCACCGGTGGCGAAGCCCTGCAGCAGGCGCGCGAACAGCAGGATGATCGCCGCCCAGATGCCGATGCTGGCGGCAGTGGGGGTGATGGCGATGATGAAGGAGCAGAACGCCATCAGCGTGACCGATACGGTCAGGGCCAGGCGACGGCCATGGCGGTCGGCGAAGCGGCCGAAGAACCAGGCACCGATCGGGCGCATCAGGAAGGTCGCGGCGAAGATCGCCCAGACGTACATCGTGGAGTTCTTGTCTTCCGGCGAGAAGAACTGCGACTCGAAGTACACGGCGAACACCGAGTACACGTAGACGTCATACCACTCCACCAGGTTGCCGGCGGAGCCTTTGAGGGTATTGGAGATCGAGCGGCGCAATGCGGCGCCGTCGTTCGCGGGAACAGCAGGGTGGGGCGTGGTGCTCATCTGGGCGGGGATCCTCGATGCGATAGCGTCCGTGCGCGGAAAATACAGCGTCCGACCATGTGGTGGCGCAGCCGGGCAGCCTTCTTGGTACTGCATGACCCGTCAACGCGGGGTGGCAGGCCAGGACAGGGTGCATGGATGGACGACAGCGTGCCACCTTGCGGGGTGCCGGACCATACTCAAAACGTCCTAGAATCCGCCTTCCCCCGGTCCCTTGGTGCGTCATGTCGGCTCCCCCTGTTCCGTCTGCGGCTGCCCCCCGGGGCGGCCTTGTCGTGTTGGCGCTGCTGCTGGTCTACGTGGTCTGGGGCTCGACCTATCTCGGTATCGCCAAGGCCCTGCACGGCGGTGCGCTGCCGCTGACGATGGTTTCTGGCAGCCGCTTCATCATCGCCGGGGGCCTGATGTACCTGGCGCTGCGCCTGTTCTGGAAAATGCCGAAGCCGACGTTGCGGCAGTGGCGCAGCCTGGTGCTCATGGGGGTGACCATGCTGGTGCTGGGCAACGGCATGGTGGTGCTGGCCGAACGCGATGTGTCGTCCGGCCTGGCGGCCACGGCGGTGGCATCGGTGCCCCTGTGGATGGCGCTGTTCTCGGCGCTGCGCGGCCAGCACGCCAGCCGTGGCGAATGGCTGGGCATCGCCATCGGCTTCCTCGGCGTTGTCTGGCTGAATGCGGGCAGCAGCCTGACGGCGACGCCCACCGGGCTGGTGCTGCTGCTGATCGCACCGATCGGCTGGGCCTTCGGCTCGGTGTGGGCGCGCGGCCTGGACCTGCCTGGCCCGTTCATGACGGCCGCCGGGCAGATGATCTGCGGCGGCGTGCTGCTGGTGCTGATCGGGCTGGCGGTGGGTGAGCGGCCCACCACACTGCCCGATACCGGTGGCCTGCTGGCCATGGCCTATCTGTGCGTGTTCGGTTCGATCGTCGCGTTCACGGCCTACGTGTGGCTGCTGCAGAACGTACGCCCGGCGCTGGCCGGCAGCTACGCCTACGTCAACCCAGTGATCGCGGTGCTGCTGGGCGCAGCCCTCAACAGCGAACGCTTCGGCTGGCGCGACGTGCTGGCGATGGTGGTGATTCTGCTGGGCGTGGTGGTACTGACAATGGCAAGGACGCGCAGGCGATGAGCATCGACGAGACAGAACAACGCCGGGGCCTGCTGGTCACCGCATCCACCTTCGTGCTGTGGGGACTGGTGCCGGTGTACTGGCACCTGCTCAATGAAGTGCCGTCGTTCCAGATCATCGCCCATCGCATCATCTGGAGCACGGTGCTGGTGGTGGCCTGGCTGCTGCTCAGTGCGAAACTGGGCTGGTGGCGGAAGATCGCCGCCCAGCCGCGCGCGCTGCCGATCCTGGCGGTGTCGAGCCTGACCATCGCGTTCAATTGGGGCCTGTACATCTGGGCCGTCAATGCCGGCCACGTGATCGAGACCAGCCTGGGCTACTTCATCAACCCGCTGGTGAACGTGCTGCTGGGGGTGCTGGTGCTGAAGGAACGCCTGCGCCGGCTGCAGTGGGTGGCGGTGGGCATGGCGGCGGTGGGCGTGGCCTGGCTGACTCTCGACGCTGGCACGCCGCCGTGGATCGCGCTGGGCCTGGCCTGTTCGTTCGGCCTGTACGGCCTGCTGCGCAAGCTGGTGTCGGTCGATCCCGTAGCCGGGCTGGGCGTGGAAAGCCTGTATCTGTTCCTGCCTGCGCTGGCGTTCGCGGTCTGGGCCGAGAATGGCCACGGTGGCGGATTCTTCAGCGGCTGGGGCCTGCGCAACGATCTGCTGCTGATCTTCGGCGGCGTGGTCACCGCCGTGCCGCTGATCGGTTTCGCCTACGGTGTGAAGCGCATCGCGCTGTCGCTGGTGGGCATCCTGCAGTACATCGCACCGAGCCTGCAGCTGCTGCTCGGCGTGTTCTTCTTCCACGAATCGTTCGACATGGCCAAGGCCGTCGGTTTCGCAGCGATCTGGGCCGGGCTGCTGCTGTTCATCGGTGACAACCTGCGCACGATGCGGGCGGCAAAGCGCTGAGCCGGAAAGCAACGCGGGACGGAGCACCGGCCCCGTCCCGCGTCCGCGCCGCCTCCGCTGGCGGCGCACGCATCAGGTTTCGCGCAGTGCCGTGGTGATCGGCAGGCGGGCGGCGCGCAGCGCCGGGAACAGGCCACCGACCAGACCGATGCCCAGCGCCCACTTCAGTCCCGTCCACAGCAGTTCCGGCGATACGTGGAACTTGAACACCACCGCGCTGAAGTTGCTGCCGATGGTGGACACGCTGTAGCCGTTGAACAGCAGCCACGCCACCGTGCAGCCCAGCAGGCCGCCGAGCAGGGCCAGCAGCATCGTTTCCAGCATTACCGCGGTCACCACCGGCAGTCCGCGGAAACCGATCGCGCGCATGGTGGCGATTTCGCGCGCACGCGTGGCCACGGCGGCATACATGGTGTTGAGCGCGCCGAACACCGCGCCCACCGCCATGATGGTACCGATCACCTTGCCGAGGATGTCGATCAGCTTGGTCAGGCCGCCGCCCTGCTTGCTGTAGTACGCGCGGGTGGTTTCCACGTCCAGCTTCAGGCGCGGATCGGCGGCGACGGCGGCCTTGAACTGATCGAAGCCCGGCTTGCCCTCGGTACGCACGCTGATCGACTGCCAGGCACTGCGCTGGTACGTGGTGGCCAGGGTATCGGCGTCGGTCCACAGTTCGGAGTCATGCGCATCACCGGTGGCGAACACACCGACCACCGTCCAGGTCTGGTTGCCCAGGGTGAGCGTCCTGCCGACCTCCATGTCGCGGAACTGGCCCTTGGCGCCCTGGCCGACCACGATCTCGCGCAGGCCGGTGGCGAACTTGCGGCCTTCGATGATCTTGACCTTGTCATGCACCGCCCAAGCCTGCGGCCCGACGCCCCGGAACTGCGCGTTGACGTCGGTACCGTCCGATTTGGAGACCAGGTTGACCACCTGCGAGAGTTCAGGCGACAGCAGCGGCCGTCCCTGCGCATCGCGGCTGATGCCGGGCAGGGTGGACAGGGTCGGTACCTGCTCGCGGGTGATGACCGAATTGGTTTCCGCCTGCGAACCACCGCGCAGCACGATGGCGGTGGTGTCATCGCCGGTGTTGCTGAGCGTGGCCTGGAAGCCTTTGCCCATCGCCAGCATCGCCACCAGCACGCCGACCACGCCGGCGATGCCCACCACGATCACCGAGGATGCCCCCCAGCGCTGCGGCAGGCTGGCGATGCCGATGCGGGTGGCGGCCAGGGCCAGCCGCCCGCTGCGGGTCAGCGCCAGCCACAGCCCCACCAGCACCGCCACGGCAAGCACGCCCACCCACGGCAGGCCGATCCATACCGCCAGGCCGATTGCCAGCGCCAGCACGGTCACCGTGTTGCCGAACCACTTCTTGAGCTTGTTCTTGAACATGTCGGTGTCCTCCTCAGCGGCCGGCCAGTGCGTCGACGATCTTCAGGCGCTTGGCGCGCAGCGCCGGCAGCAGGCCGACGACCGCGCCGATCACCACGATCAGGCCCAATCCCATCAGCCAGGTCGGGGTGGGGATGTGCGGCGGCAGCAGGCCCATGCTCTTCGGGCCGATGGCGGGCAGGATCAGTGCCGCCAGGCCCATGCCGATCAGGCCACCGAGACCGATCAGCAGCACCGATTCGATCATCACCAGTATCAGCACCGTGCTGTCCTTGAAGCCCAGCGTCTTCAGCGTGGCCAGCTCCGGCACGCGCTCGCGTACGGCCTGCGCCATGGTGTTGCCGGTCAGCAGCAGCAGGGTGAAGAACACCGCGCCCATGATCGAGGTGACGATCATGCCGATGTCGGCAAACTGCTTGACGAAGGCCTGCTGGAACGCCGATTCGGTCTGGGTCTTGGTTTCGTGGTCGGAGTTGGCGGAAATCGCATCGATGGCCTGTGCCACCCGCGAAGAATGGTCGGGGTTGTCGAGCGTCACCGTGTACCAGCTGACCTGGTTCTTGATGTAGTCGTTGGACTCATCGAAGTATTTCCAGTTCATCATCAGCTGGCGCTCTTCGTTGGAGGCCTGCGCCGGATCCCTGGAACGGAAGATGCCCTTCAGTTCCAGCGGCCAGTCGTTGCTGCCGCCGCGCGGGAAGATCGTCGCCTGCAGCGGGATGGTATCGCCGACTTTCCAGCCGAACTGCTTGGCCAAGGTCTCGCCGACGATCGCACCGGTGCGGGTGTTCTTCCAGTCTTCCAGCTGCGCCGGGTCGATCTGCAGTTCGCGGTAGACGTCGAAGTAGTTGGGCGATACCGAGAAGTTCGGGAAGAAGTTCTTCGGATCCTGGTAGATGCCGCCGAACCACATGCCATAGGCCACGTCGCGCACGCCCGCCACCTGGCGGATCTGCGTTTCCAGGCGGATCGGCAGCGACTGGGTGATCGACAGGCGCGAGGCCACCACCAGGCGGTTGGCCCCTTCCACGCTGCCACCGGAGGTGAATGCCACGCGCACCGAGTCGAGCATGCCGAACAGCAGGAACGCGGCCACCACCGACAGCAGGGTCAGCAGGGTCCGGGTGCGGCTGCGGAACAGCTGCGCCCAGACCAGAGAGAAGTATTTCATCGCTGTGGCCTCCGTCAGTGGGCCAGCGGCGCGTCGGCCAGCTCGCCCTTGTCCAGGTGCACCGTGTGCGTGGCGTACTCGGCGGCCTTCGGGTCATGGGTGACCATGATGATGGTCTTGCCGTGTTCGCGGTTGAGCTGCTGCAGCAGACCCAGGATCTCCTCGGCGGACTGGCGGTCGAGATCGCCGGTGGGTTCGTCGCAGATCAGGAAGGTCGGATCGGAGACGATCGCACGGGCGATCGCCACGCGCTGCTGCTGACCGCCGGACAGCTCGTTGGGGCGATGGTTGCGGCGGTCGGCCAGGCCGACCAGGGTCAGCGCGATCTCGGCGTTGCGGCGGCGCTGCGCGGCATTGAGATGGGTCAGCAGCAGCGGCAGTTCCACGTTCTTCTGCGCGGTCAGCATCGGCATCAGGTTGTAGAACTGGAACACGAAGCCAACGTGGTGGCTGCGCCAGGTCGACAGCTGGCCACCGCTCATCTGGTCGATGCGCTCGCCTTCGATGCTGATCTCGCCGCCGCTGGGATTGTCCAGGCCACCGATCAGATTGAGCAGGGTGGTCTTGCCTGAACCGGACGGCCCCATCAACGCGACGAAGTCGCCGCGGGCGATGTCCAGGTCGATGCCGTGCAGCACCTGCACCTTCTCGGGGCCACGCTGGTAGGTCTTGGTGATGTTGCGCAGTGAAACCAGGGTCGACATGGGTGGTTCTCCACGTAGGCGGGAAACGGTGACGCACCCCGGCTGCCGGCCGGGCATGCGTGAAACGGTGTCGTTGTCGAACGGTGCCGCTGGCGGCGCCCCGGAAGGCGCCGTGCCGCTACTGCGTTTGCTTCTGCTGGACCCGGGTGCCATCGCGCAGGGTGTCCGGCGGGTTGACCACCACCAGCTCGCCCGCATTCACGCCCTTGAGCAGCTGGCGATCCTTGCCCATGGCCTGGCCAGCCTGGACCGTGCGCTGCTGCACGCGGTTCTCGTCGCCGAGCACGAAGGCCACCGATGCACCCTCGCGCTCGACCACCGCGCCTGCCGGTACACGCACGCCCTGCGGCTTGGCTTCAGCCTGCGGCGCCGCCTGTTCCAGGAAACTGACCCGCACCCCCATCTCCGGCACGATGCGTGGGTCCTTCAGCTTCAGGGCCACACGCACCTTCACCGTCGCCTTGCCACGGTCGGCGGTGGGGATGATGGCAATCACCTCGGCCGGAATCTTCCATTCCGGATAGGCATTGAGGATGGCTTCCACCGGCATCTTCGGTTGCACGCGGCCGATGAAGGCTTCGCCGACCTCGACCTCGATCTCCAGCGAATCCATGTCGACGATGGTGCCGATGCCTGTGCGGGTGAAGCCGCCACCGGCCGACAGCGGCGAGACGATCTCGCCCGGCTGTGCCGCCTTGGCCGTGACCACGCCGGAGAACGGCGCACGCACGATGTTGTTGTCCACCCCAAGGTCGGCGATCGCCAGCTGGTCGTTGGCCACCTTCACGTTGCGCTGTGCGGTTTCCAGCTGCGCGCGCAGGCTGTCGCGCTGGGCCACGGCCTGGTCGTACTGCGAACGCGAGACCAGTTGCTGCCCGACCAGCGCCTGCAGCCGGCTGGCCTCTGCAGCCGCCTGCCTCTGCTGTGCCTCCAGTCCGGCCACCTGGCTGCGTGCGGCCCGCAGCTGCGAGGCATACAGACTGCGCTGCGCGTCGGCATCGATCGGGTCAAGGGTGGCCATGATCTGCCCCGCCTCCACGCGCATGCCTTCCTCGATCATCACCTCGCGCACCTTGCCGGTGATCTTGGCCGACACCGTAGCCATGCGCCGGGCGACCACATAACCACTGGCATCAAGAACCGAGCTGCTGGCGCTGCCCTGCTGGATGGCGACCGCCGGTGCGGTTTCCACCTGCACGGCCGGTGTGCGGCCGAACAGCGCGAAGGCGCCTGCGGCCAGCAGCAGCACCACCGCGATCACGGCGATCCACAGCCAGCGGCGCCCGCCGCCACCA
The DNA here is from genome assembly GCF_029835135.1 of Stenotrophomonas sp. GD04145. Lineage (NCBI taxonomy): Bacteria > Pseudomonadati > Pseudomonadota > Gammaproteobacteria > Lysobacterales > Lysobacteraceae > Stenotrophomonas > Stenotrophomonas sp. GD04145. Next base: position 73,960 of record NZ_JAODZG010000011.1, read on the forward strand.
CCACCAGAGGCAGGCGGCGGTGACTTGCGTTCGATACGGAGTTCCTTCAACAGCTCGGCAGAAGCGTTCATTCGTTCCATCACAGGCGTTCGGGCGGGTGTGACCGGAAGGGCGGACAGCGGCGGTTCCGGCAGTGGAGCGTGCGGCACAGCATGACGGCAGGCACGGGGATGACGGCAGTGACAGCTGTCATCCGATGATCTTGACGGTGGCAACTGCGAAACGTGACCAAGGGGGGCGCAGGATGGCAACGTCCCCGCTACCGGTACCGCCCATGGCTCCGATCGCCCCGTCGCTGGCTGGCCTGCAGCAGGTGCAGGTGCGTCGTAACGGCGCCGGCAAGAGTACCGCGATCAGCGGGCTGTTGCGCCTGCGCAGGCCCGGTGGGCGGCTCACGCTGCCGGCAGGGCCGTGCTGGCGCGCCCGCGCCTGCGCAGGATCGGCTGAACTGGCATGATCGGCAGCGATCGTTCCCGCCTGGACCCCCCTGTGTCATCGAGCTGGCTGGCCTCCCTGCTGCGCCCTGCGCCGGACTCGGCGGTTGCCGACACGCTGCGGCGCGGCAAGTCGCCCTGGAGCGAGGCGATCCATCTGCTGTGGTCGGTGTGGATCGTCCTGACCCCGCTGCTGGGCCATGGGTTCACCCTGCGCTGGCTGCTGCTGACCCTGGCCAGCTACCCGCTGTTCCTGCTGCTGTACGCCAAGGTGCTGGTGTCGCCCCGCCACCACGCAACCCGTTATGCGCTGGGTCTGATTGCAATGGCCCTGGTCCTGCTGCCCTGGTATCCGTCCGGGCTGACCTACTTCGTGTTCGGCTGCGTACTGATGCGGGTCAGCGGGCGTGGCGGCTGGTGGCGGTACCTGCTGCAGTTGACCGGTCTGAACATCGTGTTCTGCGTGGTCGCGCTCGCGTTCGAGTATCCCTGGCAGAGCCTGGTGTGGATTCCGGCGGTGTCGTACATCGTCGGCCTGGTCGTCAATGTCGAGGCGCTCAACCAGGAGAAGGAGGCGGCCCTGCAGCTGTCGCAGGAGGAAGTACGTCGCCTGGCGGCGACCGCCGAGCGTGAGCGGATCGGTCGCGACCTGCACGACCTGCTGGGCCACACGCTGTCGCTGATCACCCTGAAACTGGAGCTGGCGCGCAAGCTGCATGATCGTCACGACGCGCGCGCGCGGCAGGAGATTGGCGAGGCCGAGGCCATCGCCCGCGAAGCGCTGGCGCAGGTGCGCAGTGCGGTCACCGGCATCCGGGCCAGCGACCTGGCCGGGGAGCTGGCCTCGGCGCGGCTGCTGCTGGAGTGCCAGCAGGTGCATCTGCAGTACGCGCCGCCGCCGCCGATGCCGGTGGAGGTGGAGCGTGGCCTGGCGCTGATCCTGCGGGAGGCCGCGACGAATATTGCCCGCCATGCACAGGCGACACAGGCGCGGGTGGACTTCATGAAGGAAGGAAAAGTACTGGTGATGCAGATCCGCGATGATGGCCGGGGTGGCATGCAGGCCGAAGGCAATGGACTGAGCGGCATGCGTGAGCGCGCCGCGGCGCTGGGCGGGTATCTGACCGTGCAGTCTCCGCGCGGCGAGGGCACGGTGCTGAGCGTGCGCGTGCCGCTGTCGGCGGCCACTGTCCCGTTGCCGCCCGCTGCACCCGCGCCGATAGCGCAGGACGGCGCGGCATGATCCGCATCCTGCTGGCGGAAGACCAGGCCATGGTGCGCGGCGCACTGTCCGCATTGCTCAGCCTGGAGGCGGACATCGAGGTGCTGGGCAGCGCCGCCGATGGCGAGACCGCCTGGCGCATGCTGCAGCAGCTGAAGCCGGACATCCTGGTGACCGATATCGAGATGCCCGGTCTGTCAGGGCTGGAACTGGCCCAGCGCATCGCACGCCACGAACTGCCCATCAAGGTGGTGATCGTGACCACCTTCGCGCGCGCCGGCTTCCTGCGCCGCGCGCTGGACGCAGGCGTGCTCGGCTATCTGCTCAAGGACGCGCCAGCGGAGAATCTGGCCGATGCACTGCGCAAGGTGAAGCAGGGCGTGCGTGCGATCGACCCACAGCTGGCACTCGATGCCTGGTCACAGGCGGACCCGCTGACCGACCGCGAGCGGCGCGTGCTGCGCCTGGCGGGCGAAGGACGGACTGCCAGCGAGATCGCCGAGCAGCTGGGACTGTCGCACGGCACGGTGCGCAACTACCTGTCCGAGTGCATCGGCAAGCTGGGCGTGGCCAACCGGATCGAGGCGTACCGGCTGGCACGGCAGAAGGGATGGCTGTAGCGGAGGCGCCCCGCACCCGTGGAGCCGAGCCATGCCCGGCGGCTCCCGAGGGGTTCCCTGGCCCACGAGCGATCGACAGGCCGCAGTCGCGTCAGTCCTTCCCGCGCGCCATCGCCTGGAACACGCCATCGCGGCGGACCCACAGGTGGAAGAGGGCGGCACCGACATGCATCAGCACCGTGGCGAACAGCACGTAGGCCAGCAGGCTGTGTGCGCTGCGCAGCGCTGCATACAGTGCCGGTGTGTGCGGCACGATCGGTGGCAGGTGCAGTCCGCCCCCCAGCACGATGGGGTAGCCCCCGGCGGACAGCATTGCCCAGCCCACCAGCGGCATTGCCAGCATCAACGCGTACAGCATCCAGTGCGATGCCTTTGCCGCCATCACCTGCCACACCGGAAGATCGGCCGGCAGCGGCGGCGGCCGATGGCGCAGGCGGTTGTACAGGCGCAGCAGCACCAGCACGCCGATCGCGATGCCCAGCGGGCGGTGCAGGTCGAGCAGCATCGGCCGCAGGTGCAGCGAGGCGACCATGGTCACGCCGATGAACAGCATGGCGATGATCATCACCGCCATCGACCAGTGCAGTACCCGCGCCAACAGGTTGAAGTGGCCATTGCCGGTGCTCATCGTGCAGCCTCCTTCGGTTGCGCTGCCGCTCCGGCCGCGCGCTCGCGCTCGCGCCGGTTGAACGACTGCGAATAGACCGCCGACCGCGCGGCCAGGATCGGATCATCACTGCCGCGGATACCGCTGGGCAGGATCAGCGGGTCGAAGTTCAGCTCGCCGCAGGCGCCCTGTTCCTGCGACTGCATGCGCTCCAGGCTCAGCACGCCTGCCACCACCGTTTCCCGCGCGTCCGGCCAGGGTACCGACGGGTCATCGATGGCGTCCCCCGGTTCGGCGATGCTGACCACCAGGTCCCATTGCACCGGGCCGGCCGCCAGCCGGCGCTGCAGGTCCTGGCTGAGGAAATCGACATCGGCGCGCTTGCGGGCGTCGGCATCAAGCTCGGCGACCGGCGTGCGGGGCTGCCATTGCCAGCGCACGGCGCGTCGCTGGCCCTGCGCATTGGTGAACCAGAAGCTGTTGACGCTGTTGAAGCGGGTATTGGCCCAGCTGTCGGTCCACGGCGCGGTCCGTGCCCATTGCTGGAACGCCTGCGCGCTGGGGTACTTGGCCAGCACCGCCGCCATCTTCTGCGGGTCGGGCTTGCCGGTCGCCGGATCGGGGACCTGCGCCTGCGTCTGTTCGAAGAAGGCCTCCGCCGTCGGCACCGCGAAGAACGGGAAACTGTTCATCGCCATCCGCCATTCCTGGCCATCGTCGCTGACCAGCTGCAGGGCGATGCTGCGCACCCGGGCGCTGCCATCGGCCCCATGGGGATCGCCACCACCGATCGACAGGCGGCCCAGCACCGGTACCCGGGCCTGCGAGAACACGCGCGCGCTGGACAGCGTCGGCGCCTGCGCACTGGGTGCGAACCAGCCACTCACGCACACGCCCTTGCTGTGCGCACGGCGGAACCCGGGATGGGCCGGGCCGGTGGCCTCGATGGTGTCGGTGAAGCGTTGCGCGGTGAGGCGGTGGCCGACCCAGCCGGCCAGCCAGGCAAAGCCCAGCGTGATCCCGCCAAGAATCAGGGCGATCAGCGCGATCCAGGGCAGCGGCGAATGCCTGCGCGGTGCGCGCGGCCCCTGGCCGGCGCGGGTGTAGCGGAAGAGCGACATGGTCGGAGTCCTGCCTTCACGGAATGTGTGGGTGGTCGACCGACACATCCTCGCAGAACCCGACCGTGGCCGGAATTCAATTTTTCGTCACAACTCGTGGAGCGGACCCCTGTCCGGCTCCACCCGCGCATCGGCTGCGCTCAGGCGTAGCGTGCCTTCAGCATCGCCCAGGCCGAGCGCAGGGCCAGTGCTTCGCCGCCGGCCGGGCGGCCCGGCCGTTCGCCATCGTTCCAGGCGTACACATCCAGGTGCGCCCAGCGCTGGCCATCCTCAAGGAAGCGCTCCAGGTACAGCGCGGCGGTAACCGAGCCCGCCATGCGCGAACCGGCATTGGCCAGGTCGGCGATGCCGCTGCTCAGGTAACGCAGGTAGGGACGCCACAGCGGCATGCGCCAGACCGGGTCGCGCGTTTCATCTCCGGCCTGCAGCCACTGCTGGGCGACGGTGTCATCGTTGCTGAAAAGTGCCGGCAGGTCCGGGCCCAGCGCGATGCGCGCAGCGCCGGTCAGGGTCGCGAAGTCCAGAACCAGGTCCGGCTTCTGCTCAGCGGCGAAGGTCAACGCGTCGCACAGGATCACACGGCCTTCGGCGTCGGTGTTGTCGATCTCCACGCTCAGGCCCTTGCGGGTGGCGATGACTTCGCCCGGACGGAACGCATCCGGGCCGATCGCGTTCTCCACCGCCGGCACCAGCAAGGTCAGGCGCACCGGCAGCTGCTGGGCCATCACCAGTCCTGCCAGGGCCAGCGCGTGCGCGGCGCCGCCCATGTCCTTCTTCATGTTGCGCATGCCATCGGCCGGCTTGATGTCCAGCCCACCGGTATCGAAGCACACGCCCTTGCCGACCAGCACCAGCGCCGGATCCGTCGCCTTGCCCCAGCGCAGCACGACCAGGCGCGGCGCGCGATGCGATGCGCGGCCGACGGCATGGATGGCCGGGAAATTCTGCGCCAGCAGCGCATCACCGGTGATCGCTTCGACCTCGGCGCCGTGCGCCGCTGCCAGCGTGCGTGCGGCCTCTTCCAGCTGCTGCGGACCCATGTCTTCGGTGGGCGTGTTGACCCAGTCGCGCACGCGCAGGCTGGCGGCGATCAGATCCGCCACTTCCCCGGTCGGTGCGGCAACCAGCTGCGCCGGGTGCCGGTTGCGCTTGCGGTAGCGGTCGAAGCGATAGCTGCCCAGGCCCCAGCCCAGCTGCAGCAGTGCCTGCTCGCTGGCCGGCAGCTCACTGGCGAGCTGCCACACGCTGCCTTCGGGCAGGGCGTGCGGCGCGTGCGCATAGCTGTAGGCATCGCCGCGATCGCCCACGCCCATCACCGCACCGGCCAGACCCTCGCTGCCGGGCAGCAGGGCGATGCTGTGCGAGCCGGCGGTGAAGCCCTGCGAGGCCAGCCAGGCCTGCGTGGCGGCCGGCTGTCCGGCGTTCCAGCGGGCGAACTGCTCGCGATCCAGCACGTACAGCGGCAGTGCGGCAGAAGTGTCGGCGGTGAAGCCCGTGATCTCGCTCATGCGTCAATTGCTCCGGGATGCGGTAGCGCCGAGGTTGGCGTCCAACCAGTCGGCCAGGCCGGTGAGGGTGTCGAACTGCAGGTCGGGCTGCAGCTGCGGATGGGTCCAGGTGGCGGCGTCGCGGTTGATCCAGCAGCCGCGCAGGCCGGCGGCGATGGCGCCGGCCACGTCCATCTCGATGTGGTCACCGACATGCAGCACCTGCGCCGGGGCCACGCCCAGCCGGGCACACGCGGCATGGAAAATGCTCGCCTCCGGCTTCGCCGCGCCATGTTCGCGCGCACCCAGCTGGAAGGCGAAATGATGGGCCAGCCCGATCCGCTGCAGGTCCGCATTGCCATTGCTCAGCGCGGCCACCGGTACCCGCGCGGCGATACGCGCCAGGGCATCGAGGGCATCGGGATAGCACTCCACCTGGTTGCGCGCGGCATAGAACGCTTCGTAGGCCGGCTCCAGCAGGTCCAGGCTGGCGCCGCTGTTCTGCAGCGCCTCACGCAGCGTCAGCCGGCGCAGCGCGCTCAGGTCATGATGCAGATGCGGGTTGTCGCGGAACGAGCGCTCGCGCAGTTCGCGCATCGCCGCCAGCGGATACATCGCGGCGGTGGCCGGGCTGTGTTCACGCATCCAGTCGTGCAGCACCTGGTCGATGCGGGCGCCGATCGGTGCGAACGGCCACAGCGTGTCGTCGAGGTCGAGGGTGATGGCAAGGACGGGGAAATTCACCCGGTCATTCTACGCCTGCCCGCGCGCGCTTTCATTCCAGCAGGCGCGCCCAGCCCTGCATGCCGTCCAGCCGGGCCAGCACCAGCTTGATGCAGACCAGCAGCGGCACCGCCAGCAGCAGCCCGATCATGCCCCAGGCCCAGCCGAACACCATCAGTGCCAGGATCAGGACCAGCGGCGAGAGCTTCATGCGCCGGCCCAGCACGATCGGGGTCACCAGCTGGCCCTCCAGGGTATGCAGGCCCAGATATGCCGCAGCGGGCAGCAGTGCCTGCAGCGGGTCGCGGAATTCGACGAAGCCCATCAGCAGCATCAGCGCCACTCCGATCAACGGGCCCACATAGGGCGCGAAGTTCAGCAGTGCCGCCACCGTCCCCCACAGCAGCGCTTCCTGCAGGCCGATCCCCAGCAGCATCAGCACACCGGCGAAGACCAGGCCGACCAGCGTGTTGATCACGCTGATGGTCAGCACATAGCGCGACACCTCGCGCTCGATCGAGCGCAGGATGTCGCTGGTGAAGCGCTGTTGCTGGCGGTTCGGGAACAATGCGATCGCCGCGCGCTGCAGGCTTTGCCCATAGATCATGAAGAACAGCGTCAGCAGGACCACGGCCAGTACCGAGGCGGCCAGCCGGGGGGCGCGGGTCAGCATGCGATAGGGATCGTCCAGCTGGGTGCGGATCACCTGCACCTTGCGATTGCTGTCGCCGCCGGCAACGCGGGCGAAGTTCTCGGCCGCCAGATTGGCCTGCTGCACCGGCTTGGTCAGATCCTGTACCTGCCGGGCGACCTTGCGCAGCTGTTGTGGCGCTTCCTGCGCCCATTCCATCGCCGGGCCGATCAGCTGCACGGCCAGCGAGCTGGTCACGCCCAGGCCGGCACCGAGAACCAGCAGCGCTCCCAGCGCCCGCGGAATCCACAGCTTCTGCAGCAGGCGCAGGATCGGGTTGCCGACCAGCGCGAAGAACATCGCCAGCAGTACCGGCAGGATGATGTCCTGTGCGGCCCACAGCGTGTAGGCCACCGCCAGCGTTGCCAGCACCACCAGCGACATCGGCCCGCGCGGGCGGGTGGGCGGCGGAAGGGCGGCAGCAGACGGTGCGGGTTCGGCCGGTGACGGGGACAGGAGGGACTCGCTCATCGACGTACCGACCGGGAAGGGGAGCCTATTATCCGTCCGCCGCGGTCAACGCGGCGGATGCTGTTCGTCAACGTTCGGACAGTTCGGTGGCCGCTTCGGCAGGCCGCGGTTCGCGCGCCTCAGGCTCGGCAGGTGGCGCGGAAGCGGGTGCCGCGGCAGCGGGAGCGACCGGGTCGGCGGCGGCTTCGGCAGTGTCGGCCGCATCGTCTGCGGTGTCGGCGGCGTAGGCTGCCACGGCGGCAGCCAGTGCTGCCTGGCCGCTGGCCACCAGGCTGGAGACCGAGCCGATCATCTGCAGCCAGCGCGCACCGTTCACTTTGCCCGGCACTTCCAGCTTGCCGGCCACGAAGCCACCGGCCAGGCCGACCACCACGATGCGCAGGGGAGACCAGCCCCGGCGCCAGACCTCGCTGAGCACGGTCCAGTTGTCCTGGGTTTCACCCATGCGCACGGCCACCACCTGTTCGCAACGCTTCACCCGCCGCTGCAATGCGCCGAACTTCATGGCTTGCCCTCCGGAATCTGTACGCCGGCATCGGGATCGTCTTCGCTGGGCTCGTCGAACAGGCCAAGGCGCGACAGCTGGCGCCGGGTAGCGTGCATGCCGGTGTGGTGGAAGAAGTAGGACACCCGCCAGATCGCATAGCCGGTCACCGCCAGGCTGAGCAGCGAGGTGATCAGAAGCGCCTGCAGCCAGCTCAGGCCCCAGCTCTGCAGCAGGGCGATGAGGGTGGCGGCCATCAGCAGCCAGGCCGAGGCCCCGAACACGATCGCCACGCCCGCCCAGGCCAGGGCCCGGCCGAACGCACTGCGGGCGAGTGCGAAATCCGACGAGGCCAGGCGACGCAGCGAGCGCAGCGTGTGCTTGGCCGAGTCGGCGGCGGCGCGACCGGCCGCGCCGACCTGGCGGATGCTCTCGTCCAGCGGCGGGGTGGCCGCCGGATCGGGGCGTTGCGTGTTGTCTTCGCTCACGCCGTGGACTTACTTGTCGCTGCTGCCGCGAGCCAGCTTGGCGATGATCCAGCCAGTGGCGAAGGCAACGCCGAACGATGCCAAGGGACGCTCACGGATCAGTTCAGCGGCGCTGTCGATCAGATCCTTGCCCTTGTCCATCAGTGCATCGACCTGTTCCTTGGCGGCAGCGCCGCCGAATTCAGCCGCAGCCAGGCCGGACAGCGCCGTGTCGGACAGCTCGGCCTTGACGTTGGCCTTGCCGATGCGCAGTTCGTCGGTCGCAGCGCCGGTCGCGCCCTTGATCGCACCGCCGGCAGCACTGGCGGCCTGCTTGAGGTGGGAACCGGCTTCACCCAGGTGTTCCTTCAGGTTCTCGGTATTGGTGGGGCTCATCGAATCACTCCTGTTGCGATGGGGGAACGGACGATCGGCTTCAGCCGACAGGGACGTACAGCAATAGCACTGGCCGGGTATAGGGGGTGTTACGGCGGAGCGATCAGCGCATCACCAATTGGCCCTGCTGCTGGCCGTTGTTGCGCAGGATGCGCAGCACCAGGGTCGGTGGCCGCTGCTGGAAATTGGCGCGCCAGCTGGCCAGGTCGGCGAATTCACCCACCGTGGCATCGGTGATGATGTCGCCCTGCTGGAGCCCGTTGCCGGCTGCGCGGCTGCCGCGCTTGACCTCGCTGACCAGCACCCCGCGTACACCGGACTGGCGCAGCGATTCGGGCAGGTCGACGAAGGTCGCGCCGCCCAGGCGCGGGTCCAGGCTGTCGCCGCTGGCGGCGCGCGCCTGCTCCTTCAGCGTCGCCCGGATCTGCAGCGGCTTGCCTTCGCGGCGCACGTCCAGCGCCAGTACGCTGCCTACCGCTGCCAGGCCCTCCACGTTGTGCAGGGCTTCGGCGCTGTCCACGCGCTGCCCGTTGGCGGCAACCACCACGTCGCCCGGCTTCAGCCCGGCCGCCGCACCGGCCGAACCGGCCAGTACCCGGGTGATCAGCGCGCCGCGGGTTTCGCCCAGGCCCAGGCCCTGGGCGATCTGCGCGCTCAGGTTCTGGCTTTCCACGCCCAGGGTGCCGCGCACCACCACGCCATGCTTGACCAGCTGGTCGACCACGCTGCGCGCCAGGTTGGTGGGAATGGCCAGGCCCAGGCCGATGTTGCCGGCCATGCTGCCCTGCGGGTTGAAGCTGGCGGTGTTGATGCCGACCAGCTGGCCCTGCAGATCGACCAGCGCACCTCCGGAGTTGCCCGGGTTGATCGAGGCGTCGGTCTGGATGAAGTTCTGGTAGCCCAGCCCACGGATGCCACTGCGGCCGACCGCCGAGACGATGCCCGAGGTCACCGTCTGGCTGAAGCCGAACGGATTGCCGATCGCCACCACGAAGTCGCCGACCCGCAGCTGGTCGCTGTTGCCGAGCTTGATCTCGGTGAGGTTCTGCGCCGGGATGCGGATCAGGGCGATGTCGGTGTCGCGGTCCGAACCGAGGAATTCCGCCTTGACCGTGCGCCCGTCAGCGAGCGTCACCTGCACGTCATCGGCGTTCTCGATGACGTGGTGGTTGGTCAGCACCAGGCCTTCCTTCGCGTCGATGATGACGCCCGAACCCAGCGATTCGTTGATCCGTTCCTGCGGGATGTCCGGGAACAGGCGGCGGAAGAACGGGTCGTTGAAGAAGGGGTTGCGTACCCGTACCACCTGCTTGGTGTTGACGCTGACCACGGCGGGCATGGTCTTTTCCAGCATCGGTGCCAGCGAAGGCACCGGCTGGCCGGCGACCGAAGCCGGCAATGCGGCGGTGGCCGGAAGGGCCGCCGGCAAGGGCGCGGCGTCGGCGCGGTTGTCCAGGTGGGCGTTGATGCCGGTGGCGACGAATCCACCGAAGGCGGCGGCGATTGCGAGCGTGAGAAGGGTAGGTAGCGGTCGCATGGGAGTCGGTTCGCAGGCGTGGGATGGGGGCCGTTGGCCCATACGGTAAAACAAGCTGAATGAATCTGCTGCGGCGTGGATAAATGCGCGATGAAAGAGATCCTCGTCGATGCGGCGCCCGACGACGGCTGACCCGCCTGCGGTGCGGTCGGCCATCGGCGCTACACCGATAGGGTGTGTCCGCCGGCGTGGTCAGGACACCCTCTGATACTTGCGCAGTTCCGCCGATCCAAGGTGTGCGATGGCACGTCGCGCGTGCAGGTTCCGGCAAGGGGCGTGCAGGCAGCCCGTCGCCGCAACGTGCACCTCAATCCCATGGCGCAGCGCTGAAAAAAAGGGGTTTGCTGCGGATCGACGGTAGCAGCACCAGCCTCCCCCTACACTACTATCGTCGCAGCAGACGCGATTGCAGGCGTACCACCCGTTCCACGATCGTCATTGTCGGTATAGCATCGCCCCGTTTTGACAATCCACGCCCCCAGGAGGGCAACATGAGCAACGGTAATGGTGTGTCGGTCGTGACCGACGCCGTCGAGAACGCGAAAGAAACCGCCACCAACGTCGGCGAGACCATCGCCCACGCCGCTGAAGACGCAGTGAAGTCGGTCAAGAAGACCGTCAAGCGCGCCCGCAAGGCCGCCACCACCCGCGTCGCCAAGGCCAAGAAGGCCGTGGCCAAGGTCGAGAAGACCGTTGCCAAGAAGGCCGAGAAGGCCGCCAAGTCGGTCGGCAAGACGGTCGCCAAGGCCAAGCAGAAGCTGGAAGCCGCCAAGAAGAATGCCAAGGCCGAAGCCGCTGCCCTGAAGAAGGAAGTGGCCAAGAAGAAGGCCGCTGCCGGCAAGACTGTCGCCAAGAAGGCTGCTGTTGCCAAGAAGACCACGAAGGCCGCCACCAAGGCTGCCGGCAAGAAGGTCGCCACGGTGAAGAAGGCTGCGACCAAGAAGGCAGCCGCCACCAAGAAGACGGTTGCCAAGAAGGCCGCCGCCGCGAAGAAGGTTGTCGGCAAGAAGGTGGCCACCGCCAAGAAGGCCGTGGCCAAGAAGACGGTCGCCGCCAAGAAGGTGGCTGGCAAGAAGACCGTGGCCGCGAAGAAGGTTGTCGGCAAGAAGGTTGCCGCTACCCGCAAGGTCGCCACCAAGAAGACGGCTGCCGCCAAGAAGGTGGTCGGCAAGAAGGCCGCTGCCACCCGCAAGACGGTTGCCAAGAAGGCAGCGACCACCAAGAAGGCTGTCGCCCGCAAGGCTGCACCGCTGAAGAAGGCCGCTGCCAAGAAGGCCCCGGCGAAGAAGGCCGTGCGCAAGGCTGCCAAGCGCAAGTAATCGCGCGAGCGGCGAAGGCCCCTCCGCCCTGCCGGGTGGTGGGGCCTTCTGCGTTCATGGGGCGGTACAACGGCCCGGCATGAAGCCTGCGGGGTCGTCCTGAGGCAAGATGAAGTCCCTCCGCTGGAGTTCCCATCATGCGCGGCATCGATTTCAGTTCCTGGCAGGGTGTGCTTTCCACGTTGGCCGGCCTGGTGCTGATAACGCTGCTGGGCGTGGGTATCCGCCTGCTGGTGATGCAGACCCTGCAGCAGCGCCGCGAGCGCGAGAACCGGCAGATCAACGAACGGCTGCGCACGCTGATGGCCGCCTACAAGACCCTGGGCGGTTCGTTCACCGGTGAGCTGGGGGTCGACCCCAGTCATCTGCGCGACCTGCGCCAGCGCGCCCATGAGCAGGGCATCGTCGAACCCGGTTCGGATCGCGCGCGGCGCATCCGCGACGCCGTCGAAGCGGCCTTGTCGGACATCCTGCTGCTGGGTACCGATGAGCAGGTGCGGCTGGCCGCGCGCGCCGCCGATGAGTTGGCGCAGGGACGACCGGTGCACACGCATGAGCTGGTGGTGTCGCTGCGCGATTTTGTCCGCGAAGCGCTGGATCTGGCGCCGATCCCGGCCGATCTGCAGATTCCACGGCAGGGCCCGACCCGGCCCGCAAGCGGCAGCGGGGGCGGCAAAGGCCGCCCTGAAGGCGAAGGCAAGGGCAGTCGTGCGGGCGGCGGCGGAGGAATGGGCATGGGCGCCGGCATGGGCGGGCTCGGCCTGGGGGCCGGCGCCGCACTGGGCGCCGGCACTGCCGGAGAAGACGACGCAGGTACGCGCTGAGCGCCGCGAAGGCGTCAGCGGGTCAGTTCGTAGATGGGTGTGAAACCGCCATAGATCATCCGCGCACCGTCGAACGGCATCGGGTTCTTCGCGGGGTCCAGGCGCGGGTCTTCCATCATCTTCTGCATGCCCGCATCACGGGTGGCCTTGTCAGGCCACTCGATCCAGGAAAACACCACCGTCTCTTCCGGTGTTGCTTTCACTGCGCCGAAGAAGTCCGTTGTCTTGCCATGCGGCACGTCATCGCCCCAGCACTCGACCACGCGCAGCGCCCCGTACTCGATGAAGACCACGTCGCCGCTTCGCGCATGGGCGAGGAACTTTTCCTTGTTGGCGGTGGGAACCGCCAGAACGAAACCATCGATGTAGCTCATTGCCTGCCTCCGTGATGGACCGCACTGCATGTGCGGCCTTCTTCTGTTCGACGAACCAGGGCGCGGCAGATCGACACGGCCGCGATCGAAGCATTCAGGACGTACCCGCGCGCCGCGCGTATGCCAGAGACCGCCTGAATCAAGCCAGAAAATTCAGCAATGCGAAGGTTGCTGTTTTCAGGGTGCGTTGTGGCGAATAACGGAGAATTTACATTCCCGATGCGACGGCGCTTCCGCGCTGCTGCTCACCATAAGAAAGTAAAGGTGTACCCCCATGAAGAATTCGCTGATTGCCCTGGCGCTGGCTGCTGCCCTGCCGTTCTCCGCCTCGGCTGCCGAGAACCTGTCCTACAACTATGCTGAAGCCAACTACGCCAAGACCGACATCGACGCGTTCAAGGCCGACGGCTGGGGCGTGAAGGGTTCCTACGGCTTCCTGCCGAACTTCCACGCCTTCGGTGACTACAGCCGCCAGGAAATCGACCACACCAATCTCAAGCTGGACCAGTGGAAGGTCGGTGTCGGCTACAACCAGGAAATCGCGCCGTCGACCGACTTCGTGGCCCGCGTGGCGTACCAGAAGCGTGACCTGGAGCATGGCCTGGATTTCAACGGCTACAGCGCTGAAGCCGGCATCCGCACCGCGTTCGGTGCCCACGCCGAAGTCTACGGCATGGTTGGTTACGAAGACTTCTCGAAGAAGCGCGGCATCAATCCGGAAGGCGAGTGGTACGGCCGCCTGGGTGGTCAGGTGAAGCTGAACCAGAACTGGGGCCTGAACGGCGAGCTCAAGATGAACCGCGACGGTGACAAGGAATACACCGTCGGCCCGCGCTTCAGCTGGTAATCGCTGCAGGCGCTCTGCGCCCTGCGTGCATCGACAGGCCCGGCATCTGCCGGGCCTGTTGCGTTCCACCCAACCGAAATGAAATCTGACTGCGGCTGCGCAGTCGATGCTGCATTGCAACGAATTGGATTCCGCCGTTGCAGGGCGCGACCTACGGTGGGCATCCACTTCCGCCGGATCCGACTGATGCCGCCCGCCCCCGCCACCCCGCATACCGGGAAGCTGCGCCGCCTGGCGCTGCTGGATCCGCATCCGGTGCTGCGGCTGGGCCTGGAAGTGCTGTTATGTGAGCACAGCGGTCTGCAGGTCCGTGGCAGCTTCGCCAATGAAGCCGACCTGCTGTCGCTGCTGCATCAGCAGCCCGGTTGTGTCGATCTGCTGGTGATCGATGCACTTCCGCTGGGTGACCAAGGGGTTGGCCTGCAACTGCTGCGCACGCTGTCGCAGCAGTGGCCGTCGTTGCCGGTGCTGGTGCTTTCAGCCCATTGCAACGCCAGCACGGTGGTGACGGCCATGCAGGCCGGCGCGCGCGGCTTCCTGTCCAAGGCGACCGCACCGCGCGTGCTGCTGCGGGCTGTGGAGGTGGTGGCCCGGGGTGGGCGGTTCGTGCCGCCGGAACTGCGCCCGCAGTTGAGCCGCTCGCGGGCGCGCCGCATGCCCTCATTGATGCCGCTCAGCCGCCGCGAGCGCGAGGTGCTGCGCCTGGTGCTGGAAGGCTGCAGCACCGGCGAAGTCGCGCAGCGCTTCGGCCGTTCCGCAAGCACGGTCAGCTCGCAGAAAAAAGCCGCCTACCAGAAGCTCGGCATCCGCAGTGACGGCGAGCTGTTCCGCATCCGCCACCTGCTCGAATGCGGCTGAAACCCGGGCTTATTCCCCCTGGTACTGCTTTTCTTCGACCAGTGCCGAACCCGCAACGCGGTTGATCTCGTTCTTGACCTGCACGCGCTCGCCATTGGTACCGTACACGCCGCGCGCCAGCTGGACGAAGGCATCATCGAACACCTGTGCCGCTTCCTTGTCGCGCAGCTGGTCCTGGATGTCCCACATGCGCTCGTTGATGGTCTTCAGCTGCTGCTTCAGCGCGGCAAGTGCCGGCTGTGCCTGCAGCTGCTGCTGCAGCAACGGCAGCAGGCCGTCCAGCTCCGTCCGCACATTGGCCAGCTTGGTGGCATCGCCGATGCGTTCGGCCTTGATCTCGAGAATGGTGATCTTGTCGATCAGCTCGCCGATCGATACCGGCGTCAGGATGGCGTCCATGGGTGGTTTCCTGGAAACAGGCGGCCATCATACCGCGCCACTGCCAAGCGGTTTTACGCTGATTTTGCGCCCCGGCCACGGTAGCGCCATCGAACCGTTACGGCCCTGCCATCGACACTGCCGTCCCGGCGGTTGAGCCGCCATTGGATGAGGAATGATGTGCAGTGGACAGCAAGGGGATGATCGCGGCGTTGGCCGCGGCGTTGGCGGGACTGCTGGGCGTGGGCAGCGCGCAGGCACAGGTGAGCGGCAACGCCACGTTGACCAGCGATTACGTCTGGCGGGGCAGTTCGCAGAGTGACGGCGACCCGGCGGTGCAGGCCGGAGCGAAGTTCGCGCTCGCGTCCGGGTGGTATGCCAGCGCGTGGGGCTCGAACGTATCGTTCAAGCCGGACAACGGCGCACGCAGCGAGTTCGATCTGGTGGCGGGCTGGTCCGGCACACCGGCCGCGGACTGGACGCTGGACGCCAACCTGACCCGCTATGTGTATCCGGGGACAGCCCGGGCGCTGGACTGGACAGAGTTCGCTGCCACGGTGGGCTGGAAGCAGCGGACCTGGCTGCAGGTCGCGCATTCCAGCGATGCCCTGGCCGGTGGCCGTCGCGGTACGTATGCACAGCTGGGCGTGCGCCTGCCGCTGCGCGAGAGCTTCCGGCTTGAAGCGGCCGTGGGCCACTACTGGCTGGCGGCCGCGCAGGGGCCGGATTACGTGCACGGGCAGCTCAGCGCCATCGCCACGTTGGCTCCGGCGTGGGAAGTGCGGGCCACCGTGCATGACACCGATACCGCGGCCAGACGCCTGTTCCCGGGCAACGCGGGCGGGCGCTGGGAACTGGCGCTGCAGGGCAGCTTCTAGCGGGCCGGCGCCGCCACGACGGTATCGGCCACCCATGGGCCGGTACCGCGCGGCTCAACCGCGCAGGCGCTGGCTCAGGCCCTTGAGGAAGTTGCGCAGCATCTGATCCAGGCAACGTCGGTAGTTGGCATGCCCGGGTTGGCGGAACAGCGCCCCGATCTCGGACTTGGATACCTTGAAGCCGGCGCTGGCGAAGATGTCCATCAGATCGACGTCGCGCAGCTGGAACGCTACGCGCAGCTTCTTCAGCACGAGGTTGTTGTCGATGCGGGTTTCCACGGCGCGCTGCGGCTGGCTCTCGTCGCGGCCGCGCAGGTGCACGATCAGGCCATCCAGGAAGTGCGCCAGCGCACTGTCGTCCATCGGCACGAAGCCGGCTTCATCCTCGCGCCGCAGCCAGGCCCTGGCCTGCTCGAGATCCACCGCGAAGGCCGGGTCGGCCAGCTGGCACAGGGCCACCACGTGATGGTCGCCCAGGTCCAGGGAGTAGCGCACGCTGCGCAGTACATCATTGTTGATCATGGCCCATTGTAGCGGTCCGGCCGTTGTCACCGGATTGTCACCGGATTGAAGCATCGTGAGCGCTGTTCCGTAGAGACCTCGTCCGATGCGCCGGTACCTCGTTCTCCTCCTGCTGGCGGCCAGCAGTGTTGCCGCCCATGCCCAGGACCGTTTTGTTCCGGTCGAACAGCGGCTCACTGCGGCCCAGCTGGCCGAAGTGGGGCTGAGCCCGGCCCAGCTGCAGGCGTTGAACCGCGTGCTGCGCCAGGCAGAGGCCGCGTCGCCTGCCATCTCCGCGGTCACGGCCGCCCCCGCCGGCGCGCCGCTGCCTGCGAATGTTCCGGCGCCGGCAGCCATGCACCTGGGGCTGGAAGAAGGCCCGGTCAGCGCACGCGTGGTGGGGGAGGTGGCCGGTTGGGCCCCCGGCACGGTGTTCACCCTCGACAACGGACAGCAATGGCAGGTGATGAAGGGACAGATGAAGCTGCGCAGGGCCCTCCAGGCGCCGCAGATCGAAGTGATCCCGGGCATCGCCGGCCGCTGGTTCCTGCAGGTCGACGAGGATCTGCCGAAGGCCCGCGTGTTCCGCCTGCGCTGAGTGTGCCCGGCGCGAAGACCGATCAGGCAAGGCAGGGTCCGGCCGACGGTGCCAGAATGGGGGTCTCGTTCCTCCACGGAGTTGCCTGATGTCCCGCACCGTCCTGATTACCGGCGCCACGTCCGGGTTTGGCGCCGCCGCCGTCCATCGCTTCGCCCAGGCAGGCTGGAAGGTGATCGCCACCGGCCGTCGCAGCGACCGCCTGCAACCGCTGGTCGAGCGCTATGGCAAGGACGTGGTGCACGCAGCGGCCTTTGATGTCCGCGATCCGATCGCAATGGAAGCGGCGCTGCTGGCGCTGCCCCCCGCATTCGGTGAGATCGACCTGCTGGTCAACAACGCCGGTCTCGCGCAGGGCACCGCTCCGGCGCAGAGCGCCAGCCTGCAGGACTGGACGACGATGATCGATACCAACATCACCGCCCTGGTGACGTTGACCCACCGCCTGCTGCCGCAGCTGGTCGAACGCAGGGGTGCGATCATCAACATCTCGTCGGTTGCCGGTGTCTACCCGTACCCGGGCGGCAACGCGTATGGCGGTACCAAGGCGTTCGTCAGCCAGTTCTCGCTGGGCCTGCGTTCGGACCTGCACGGCACGGGCGTGCGTGTGACCACCATCGAGCCGGGCATGGCCGAGACCGAGTTCACGGTGGTGCGTACCCACGGTGACCAGGCCGCGTCGGACAAGCTGTATTCCGGCGCCAACCCGATGACCGCCGAGGACATCGCCGAGCAGATCTTCTGGGTTGCCAGCCTGCCGCCGCATCTGAACATCAACCGCCTGGAACTGATGCCGGTCAGCCAGTCGTTCGCCGGCTTCCAGGTCGCGCGCGAGGGCTGACCTGCGTGCCTTCACGGCCGCCGGGCGTGGGTCGGCCCTGCGGGGCCCAAAAAAAAGAAAGCCGGGCAATGCCCGGCTTCTTCCGTTCAGACCCGAACGATCACTGTGCCTTGATCGCCATCGCCTGCAGGCCGGTGCCATCCAGCTTCTGCTTGGCTTCGGACAGCTCACCGGCGCTGCCGTAGGGCCCCATGCGCACGCGGTACACGGTCTTGCCATTGATCTGCGCCGACTCCACCCGTGCCGCCAGGCCCATCATCGCCAGCTTGGCCTTGGTGGCCTCGGCGTCGCCGGAGGCGCCGAACGCACCTGCCTGCAGGATGTAGCGCGCGTTGTCGCCGGCCACGGCCGGTGCCGCAGCGGCGGTCGGCGCCGCGTCCACGCGGGCGGCCTGCGCGGTCGATGCCGTGTTGGTCGCCGCCGGGCTGGGCGTGGCCGGTGCAGCCGTTGCCGGGCGTTCGCTCAGCGGGGCAGGCAGCGGACGGCTGGTCGCGGTCACCGGTGCCGTGCTGGCGACACTGGCCGTTGCGGTCGGTGCCGGCGTTGCGGGGACCGGTTTGCCTTCCAGCGCCGCCTGCGCGCGCTGCGCTTCGGCCTTGGCCCGGCGCTGTTCCTCGGCGCGGGTGCTGGCGGCCAGTTCGGCATCGGACATCTCCACTTCCTTGCCGGGCAGCAGGGTGTAGAAGTCGTACTGGGTCGCCGCCGGCTTCTCGGCTTCGGCAGGTTTCGGCGTGGCCGGTTGTGCGGCTGGCTGCGTGCCGACATCGCCGTCGGCATCAGCGACCGGCGCCGGCTGCGCGTTCGGGTTCGGCTGCGGACCGGCGCGCAGGAAGCCATCGCCCTCGCCCTTGAACAGATTCGGCGCCGCCAGGAACACCACGGCGGCGATGGCCACACCGGCGACCAGCCACACCCATCCCGGGGTGCCCTGGCTGCTGCTGTTGCGTCGTGCCTGGTTTTTGCCGCGTCGTGCTGCCATGTGTACTGCGTCTCCTGATGCTTACATTTTTTCCGGGGCGCTCACGCCCAGGAGGTCGAGGCCATTGGCCAGCACCTGACGCGCCGCGCAGGCCAGCGTCAGCTTGGCGTTGCGATCGTCGGCGTCGTCCACCAGCACCGGTGTCCCGTGATACCACGTGTGGAAGGCATGCGCCAATTCACGCAGGTACTGCGCCACCAGATGCGGCTCCAGCGCCACGCCGGCGGCTTCGACCACTTCCGGATAGCGCGAGATCTCGTTCATCAGCAGCAGCGAGGCGTCATCGGCCAGGCGCACGAGCTGACCCAGGCCACTGCCCTGGTCATAGGCCAGGCCCTTCTCCTGCGCCTGGCGGAGCAGGCTGCACACGCGGGCATGCGCGTACTGCACGTAGAACACGGGGTTGTCGTTGCTCTGCTGGCGGGCCAGATCGATGTCGAAGGTCAGCTGCGAATCGGGCTTGCGCGCGATCAGGAACCAGCGGGTCGCATCGCGTCCAGCTTCTTCGATCAGGTCGCGCAGGGTGAAGTAGCTGCCGGCACGCTTGGACAGCTTCACTTCCTCGCCGCCGCGCATGACGGTGACCATCTGATGCAGCACATACTCGGGCCAGCCCTGCGGGATGCCCACTTCCAGCGCCTGCAGGCCTGCACGCACGCGCGCCAGCGACCCATGGTGGTCGGCGCCCAGCTCGGTGATCGCGCGCTCGTAGCCGCGCTGCCATTTGGACAGGTGGTAGGCCACGTCCGGCACGAAGTAGGTGAAGGTGCCGTCGGACTTGCGCATCACGCGGTCCTTGTCGTCACCGAAGTCGGTGCTGCGCAGCCACAGTGCGCCGCCTTCCTCGTAGGTGTGGCCGGACGCCTGCAGCTTGGCCACGGTTTCCGCGACCTTGCCATCGGCGTACAGCGAGCTTTCCAGGAAGTAGATGTCGAAATCGACGCCGAACGCGGCCAGGTCCAGGTTCTGCTCGTTGCGCAGGTAGGCCACCGCGAAGCGGCGGATCGCCTGCATGTCGTGCGGATCCTTGGCGCCGACCACGAGGGTGCCTTCCAGGTCGACGCTGGCGCCGGCCATGTAGGCTCGCGCGACATCGGCGATGTACTCGCCGCGGTAGCCGCCTTCCGGCCAGCCCTCCTGGTCGGGGGCGATGCCCTGGACGCGGGCCTGCACCGACAGCGCCAGGTTCTCGATCTGCACGCCGGCGTCGTTGTAATAGAACTCACGCTTGGCGTTCCAGCCGTTGGCGTCGAGCACGCGGGCCACGCAGTCGCCGATCGCCGCAGCGCGGCCATGGCCGACGTGCAGCGGACCGGTCGGGTTGGCCGACACATACTCCACGCCCACCGTGCGGCCGTTGCCGGACAGGTTGCGCCCGTAGTCGTGGCCTTCCTTGATGACCGAGGCGGCTTCGCGCTGGTACGCGGCCGGAGCGAGGTGGAAGTTGATGAAGCCGGGTCCGGCGATCTCGACCTTGCTGACGTCCTCGCTGCGCGGCAGCGCCTCGACCAGTGCCTGCGCCAGTGCGCGCGGGTTGCTGCGCGCGGCCTTGGCCAGCAGCATCGCGGCGTTGGTGGCGAAGTCGCCATGGTCACGGGTCTTCGGGCGCTCGACCACGAAGTCCGGCGGCAGGGAGTCGGCGGGCAGGGTGCCATTGGCGCGCAAGGCTTCGATGCCTTGGCTGATCAGGGCGCGGAGGAGATTTTTCACGAGGCCTGCTGTGAGAATGAGCGGCGGAATCGCCCATTTTAGCGCAGATGCCGGCGGCCACGCTGACCGTTGCCTGCCTGTGCGGTCCCCCCGGGGTCGGCCGGGGGGCCGGGGCTCAGCCGAACAGGCGGGCCTGGCGCTGGCCCAGCAGGCCACGTTCAGCAAACGAAACAGGGCGGCCTTCGCCCACTACGAAATGGTCGAGCAGGCGGATGTCGACCAGGGCCAGGGCCTGCTGCAGCTCCTCGGTGATGCGCGCGTCGGCCGGCGATGGCTCCGGGTCGCCGGACGGGTGGTTGTGGCTGATGATCACGGCGGCGGCATTGAGCTGCAGGGCGCGCCGCACGACCTCCCGCGGATAGACCGCCGCTGCGGTGAGGGTTCCGGCAAACAGTTCCTCGCACGCGATCAGCCGGTGGCGGTTGTCCAGGAACAGCACCAGGAACAGTTCGCGGGCCTGCCCGCGCAGACGGTGCTGCAGGTAGCGCCCCACCGCCCCGGGATTGTCGCCAACTGCTTCGCCGTGCTGCAGTTCGGCGGCCAGGTACCGGTGGGCCAGTTCCAGGCCGGCGGCCAGGGTGCAGCTGCGGGCCGGCCCCAGGCCGGGCAGCCGTGCCAGCTCGCCGGCAGGCCGGTCCAGCAGTACCCGTAGCGGACCGTGCGCGTGCAGCAGGTCGCGTGCGGTCTGCACGGCATCGCGGCCGCCGACCCCGGAGCCGAGGAACAGCGCCAGCAACTCCGCGTCGGACAGCATGGTGGGGCCCCGCGCCAGCAGCTTCTCGCGGGGACGTTCCTGTTCAGGCCAGTCATGGATGGGCATGCCTGCATCATCGCCAGCGGCGCCCGGCGCTCCCATCGGCGCTTGCCGCCGATGACCGTCAGCCGATGCCTCAATCGCGCACGGTCTTCAGGTAGTCGAACAGTTCCTGGTTGCTCTGCAATCCCAGCTTGCGCTTGGCCTCGGCCTTCTGCCGGCTGATCGTCTTCGGGCTGCGGCCGCAGCGGGCCGCGATGGCGTTGATGTTCAGGCCCTCGGCGAGCAGCTGCAGGACTTCCTGCTCGCGCGCGGAGAGCGAGACCGGTGTGCGCTGGAACAGCAGGTCGCGCGACTGCAGGTGATGACGCAGCTGCTGTGAGACGAAGACCTGGCCGGACATGGCTGCCGCGAGCGCCATCGGCAGCTCGGCGAAGCCGGCGCATTTGTCGACCAGGCCATCGATGCCTTCGCGCAGCAGCCTGTCCAGCAGTCCCGGGTGGCGGGCACCGGTCAGCACCACCACCGGCAGGCCCGGATGACGCTCGCGCAGTGCGCCCAGCAGCGCAGGGCCGTCGGGGCCGACGCCGGGCATGGACAGGTCGGTGAGGACGGCATGGCAGGTTTCACGCTGCAGCAGGTCGAGCAGCTGGGCACCGTCGGCCGCGCTGCCGGCCACCTGCATCTGGTGAGCCTCCAGCACGATACGGATGCCATGCAGTACAACCGGATGGTCGTCGGCGATGATGATGCGCGGTTGCACGCGGGATCCTCGGGGAAGCGGAGCGGCGCACCGGAGGTCGCCAGTACCGATTCTGCAAAGCCGACCAGGGCACGGGTATAGGAAAGTTCCGAATCATCGGCGGGTGAACCCGGGAACTGCGGTAGTGGAAGTTCCATCTGCTGATAGCTGCCGGCTATGTGCGCTGTGCATCGGGACATTACCGACCATCGGGTAAGCTAGCGCCCTCGTTTGCACAGGAATTCCAGGTGGCTGACTCCCCCAACGCATCCCCCGCGCCGGCCGGCGCGCTGGAAGGCCAGAAACTGCTGTTGTGTGTCGGCGGCGGGATTGCGGCTTACAAGGCCCTGGAACTGGTGCGGCGGCTGCGCGATGCCGGGGCGCTGGTGCAGGTGGCGATGACTGCCGGCGCCCAGCAGTTCGTGACCCCGCTCAGTTTCCAGGCCCTGTCCGGGCAGCCGACCCGCACTACGTTGTGGGACAGCGCCGCCGAACAGGCCATGGGCCACATCGAGCTGGCGCGCTGGGCCGACCGCATCGTGATCGCACCGGGCACCGCCGACCTGCTGGCGCGGCTGGCCCATGGTCACGCCGACGACCTGGTCAGCACGTTGTGCCTGGCCAGTACCGCGCCGCTGACCGTGTGTCCGGCGATGAACCATCGCATGTGGCTGCATCCGGCCACGCAGGCCAACATCGCACTGCTGCGCCAGCGGGGCGCGCAGGTGATCGGACCGGTCGACGGGCCGTTGGCCGAGGGTGAGTCCGGCCCGGGGCGGCTGGCCGAGCCGGGTGACATCGTTGCCGCGCTGGCGGCCAACGGCAATGCCGTGGCGCCTGCCGCGCCCTCGGCAACCCGCGCGCTGCAGGGACTGCGTGTGCTGATCAGCGCCGGACCCACCTACGAGGACATCGACCCGGTGCGCTACGTCGGCAACCGCAGCAGCGGCAAGATGGGCTTCGCACTGGCCGCGGCCGCGGCGACGATGGGGGCGCAGGTGGTGCTGGTCAGTGGTCCCGTGCAGCTGCCGACGCCGGTCGGCGTGCAGCGCGTCGATGTGCGCTCGGCCGCACAGATGCGCGACGCCGTGCTCTCATCGCTGCCGGCCGATATCTATATCGGTGCCGCCGCCGTGTCCGACTACACCCCACGGCAGGTGGCGCCGCAGAAGCTGAAGAAGACCGCCGACAGCCAGTCACTGGTGATCGAACTGGTGCGTACCCCGGACATCCTGGCCGAGGTGGCCGCGCAGACGCAGTCGCTGAAGCTGGTGGTCGGTTTCGCCGCCGAAACCCACGACGTGGAGAAGTACGCGCGTGGCAAGCTGGTCGACAAACGCCTGGATCTGGTGATCGCCAACCAGGTCGGCATCAGTGGCGGTGGCTTCGAAAGTGACAACAACGCCGCCACGGCCTTCTGGCAGGATGGCGAACAGGTATTCCCGGCGACCTCCAAGCGCGAGCTGGCCGAACAACTGCTGGCGCTGATCGCGCGGAGACTTCAGGCATGACCCAGGTGATTTCATCGCAACCGTTGCAGGTCAAACTGCTCGATCCGCGCTTCGGCGACAGCTGGCCGCTGCCGGCGTATGCCACCGAGGCCAGTGCCGGCATGGACCTGCGCGCAGCGCTGGACACCGCGTTGACCCTGCAGCCGGGCGATACCGCGCTGGTCCCCAGCGGCCTGGCCATCCACATTGCCGATCCGCACCTGTGCGCGGTCATCCTGCCGCGTTCGGGGCTGGGCCATCGCCACGGCATCGTCCTCGGCAACGGCACCGGCCTGATCGATGCCGACTACCAGGGCCCGCTGCTGATCAGCGTCTGGAACCGGGGCCGCGAGGCCTTCACGATCGAGCCGGGTGACCGCATCGCGCAGCTGGTGGTGGTGCCGATTGCCCGCGTCAGCCTGCAGGTGGTGGATACTTTCACCGACAGCGTGCGGGGAACGGGTGGATTCGGCCATACCGGGGTGCGTTGACGGGGGACATCGATGAGCGGCATCGGGGAAAGGCAGCAGGGACGGTCGTTGGGGCGCAGCGCACCGCTGTTGGCAGTGCTGCTCGTGTTGCTGGCCGGCTGGTTCGGCTGGAGCGCCGTGCAGCAGTGGCGCCAGGAGGCAGGTGGCAAGGCGCTGGAAGAGGCGCGTGACCAGGCCGTGCAGGGCCTGCAACAGGCCGCCAGCGGCCAGTTGCAGCAGCTGCAGCAGCAGTTGAAGAACGAGCGCCTGCAGCAGGCGCTGCAGGCCGGCGATGCGTCCGCCGCTGCGCTGGCCCTGCGCGAGAGCTGGTCCGGCGTGGAGCGGGTGGAAGTGCTGGGCGCCGACCTGACCGCTGCCTACGCCGATCCGGCCACCTTTGGCTATGCGCGCCTGGCCCTGCTGGAGCAGGCATTGGGCGAGGACCGGCCGAGCCTGCGGGTGGTCCGCGATGGGGGAGGCAACCGTCTCGGCCTGGCTGTGCCGGTGCAACTGGGCAGCCTGGGGGCGGCGGTGGTCTACGTCCGTCAGCCGCTGCTGCGCCTGACCGCGCCGCTGGATCAGATCCGCGCACCTGCCAGTGGTTTCCTCGGCCTGCGCCAGGGCACGCACGATCTGGTCACCCAGGGCGATTCCGGCCTGGCGCAGATCGCCGAGGCGCAGGCCAGGCCGATTGCCGGCACCCCGCTGCGGCTGGCAGCGGCCGTGCCCAACGTCGAACCCGGCCCGCTCGGTCTGGGCGCGCTGGCCAGCGGTATCGTCGCGCTGCTGCTGGCCTTCATCGCCGTGCTGCTGCTGGTCGGTCGCGACCGCCTGCCGAAGCGCCTGCCGCTGCCGCGGCGCACGTCCGCCGTCGAGGTGGATGAGGGCCCGACGCTGCGCGAGAGCCTGCAGATGGCGCCACCGCAGGTCGCCGAAGCTGCCGCCGACGCCACAGTGGCACCTCCGCCGCCGGTCCCGGCGGAAGCGCTGGCAGCGGGCATCTTCCGGGCCTACGACATCCGCGGTGTGGTGGGCAGCGAACTGACTGCAAAGACCGCCGCGCTGATCGGCCAGGCCATCGGTACGGCTGCGCTGGAACAGGGCCTGCGCGAGGTGGTGATCGGCCGTGACGGGCGCCTGTCCGGCCCCGAGCTGGCAGCCGGCCTGGCCGAAGGCCTGCGCCGTGCCGGCTGCGCGGTCATCGACATCGGCCTGGCGCCCACGCCGGTCGTCTATTACGCCGCATTCCACCTGCGTACCGGCACCTGCGTGGCGGTGACCGGCAGCCACAATCCTCCCGAGTACAACGGCTTCAAGGTCGTCATCGGCGGCGAAACGCTGTCCGGCGATGCCATCACCGGCCTGTACCAGCGCATCGTCGAGGGCCGCCTGGTGCAGGCGGCAGAACCGGGTGACTACCAGCAGCGCGATGTCGGCGCCGATTACATCCAGCGGATCGCCGACGACGTGCAGCTCGACCGCCCGCTGAAGGTGGTGGCCGACGCCGGCAACGGGGTTGCCGGTGCGCTGGCCCCGCAGCTGCTGGAAGCGATCGGTGCCGAGGTGATTCCGCTTTACTGCGATGTTGATGGCACCTTCCCCAATCATCATCCCGACCCCAGCGAGCCGGACAACCTGCAGGACCTCGTACAGACGGTCAAACGCTTTGGCGCTGATCTCGGAGTGGCCTTCGACGGTGACGGCGACCGCCTGGGCGTGGTCACCGGCGAGGGCAGGATCATCTACGCCGACCGCCTGCTGATGCTGTTCGCCGCCGATGTGCTGATGCGCAATCCCGGGGCGATGGTGATCTACGACGTGAAGTGCACGGGCAAGCTGTCCGACCACGTGCTGCGCAACGGCGGCAGCCCGCTGATGTGGAAGACCGGGCACTCGCTGATGAAGGCGAAGATGCGCGAGACCGACGCCGAGCTGGCGGGCGAGATGAGCGGCCACTTCTTCTTCAAGGAACGCTGGTTCGGCTTCGATGACGGGCTGTACGCCGCCGCGCGCCTGCTGGAGATCCTGGCCCAGCGCGAGGAAACCCCGGATGAGGTGCTGTCCGGACTGCCGGAGATGGTGGCCACACCGGAGCTGAAGGTGCCGGTGTCCGAGGGTACGCCGCACGCCCTGGTGGCGATGCTGGTGGCGGCAGCGCAGTCGCCGGACAACCCGTATGTGGGTGGCCGCCTGTCGACCATCGACGGCCTGCGTGTGGATTTCCCCGACGGCTGGGGACTGGTGCGCGCCTCCAACACCACCCCGGTACTGGTGCTGCGCTTCGAGGGCGACGACGAGGCGGCGCTGGAGCGCATCCAGGCACTGTTCCGCAGCCAGCTGCAGCCGATCGTCGGCGACACCCCGCTGGGGTTCTGATCGATCCGGGTGGGTGCCGACCGTTGGTCGGCACACCCTCACCCCTTGAACCGCAATCCGACGCCAGGTTCGGTGAACAGGTAGCGTGAATCCAGCGCCGAATCGCCCAGCTTGTGCCGCAGCTTGCCCACCAGGATGCGCAGGTAGTGCGTGTCGTGCTGGTGGGTGGGTCCCCAGATCTCCTGCAGGATCTGCGGCTGGGTGACCACCCGGCCGGCATTGCGCAGCAGCAGCGACAGCAGTGCGTACTCCTTGCGGGTCAGCGCCACCGGTTCGCCCGCGATCGCCACCTCCCGGCGCACCAGGTCCACATGCAGATGGCCGTCGTCGAATACCGGAGGCGTACCATCGGTCGGCACGCTGCGTGTCCGCAACAGCGCGCGCACCCGCGCCATCAGTTCCTGCGTGCCGAAGGGCTTGGTCACATAGTCGTTGGCACCGTTGTCCAGCGCCCGCACCTTTTCCGCTTCTCCGGCACGTACGGTCAGCATGATGACCGGCACCTGGCTCCATTGCCGCAGCTGCTCCAGCACCTGGTGGCCCTCCATGTCCGGCAGGCCGATATCCAGGATCACCAGGTCCATGTCCTCACTGGCAGCCAGCTGCAGGCCTTCCTGGCCGGTCGCGGCCTGCCTGACCTGATAACCCTGCGCCCGCAGGCTGATATCCAGGAAACGGCGGATCTGGGTCTCGTCATCGATCACCAGCACGCGCGGGGCCGGTACGCTCGCATCAATCGGGGTCGGGCTCATCGTGGGAGGCTGGCTTGAGCAGGGGCAGGGTGATGCGGATCAGGGTACCGCGACCGTCACGTCCCGGCAGCGCCTGCACGCTGCCGCCATGCGCGCCGATCATTCCCTGGCAGATGGTCAGGCCCAGACCGGTACCATGGCGGCCACGGTCGCCACGCTCGACGCTGTAGAACATGTCGAAGATGCGTGCCCGCTCTTCGTCGGGGATGCCGGGACCGGCATCGATCACGTCGATGCGCAGTTGGCCGTCCAGTTCGCGCGCCTGCACCTGTACCGCGGCATCGGCGGGGGAGAACTTGGCCGCATTCTCCATGACATTGAATACCGCCTGCTCGACCAGCGCCGGATGCACCCAGATCGGCGCCAGGGTCGGCGGGATATCCAGTTCCAGCCTCACGTTGGGCTGGTAGCGCTGCAGCCGTCGCGCGGCCGACCCGATCAACTCGTCCACCCCGATCCAGTCGCGGTTGATCTTCAGGCCTTCGTGGCCCAGCCGGGTCATGTCCAGCAGGTTCTGGATGTAGCGGTCCAGCCGTTCGCCTTCGACCAGGATGGTGTCCAGCAGCGCGCGGCGGTCAGCCACGTCCATCGCCGTGCCATAACTGGCCAGGCTGTCGGCCGATCCGATCATCGCCGCCAGCGGCGAGCGCAGATCGTGCGATACCGAAGACAACAGAGCAGAGCGCAGGCGCTCGGTCTCGTTGCTGACGTGCGCCCGCTCCAGCTCGGCCACCAGCCGCGTGCGCAATGCTGCCTGGGCAATGTCGTCCACCATCGCTTCGGCCAGCTGGCGCTGCTCGGGCAGCAGGCGTGCACCTGGCAGATACACGCCGGCCACGCCGATTGCACGGTCCTCGCCATCAAGCAGGGGCAGGAACCACCATTGCGCGCCGGCCAGCGTATCGGTGAAACGCCCGCTGGGCTGGCCGTGGCGCAGCGCCCAGTCGGCGGCAGCCAGGTCGGTGTCGCCGGGCAGGGTGCGGCCGCCGGCGGTGGTGTCCACGCCGATCCGCAGCCATGCCGGCACGTCCATCGCCTGCTCCAGCGCATGGCGGCCGGCCAGTGCCACCTCGCCATCGCCGGCAGCGCTGGCCAGCTGTCGCCCCAGCTGCTGCCGCGCGCGCGCATGCCGGTTGGCGGCCCGCAGGGCGATCACCTGCATGCGCAGCCGTGATGCCAGGCGCCCGGCCACCAGTGCCGCTGCCAGGAACAGGAACACGGTGATCACGCCTTGGCGTGCGCCGATGGCGAAGGTGAAGCGTGGTGCGATGAACAGGAAGTTGTAGGCGAGGAAGCACAGGATCGCGGCCATGACCGCCACGCTGGCGCGGGTGCGGGCTGCGACCAGCACGACCGCCACGATGAACACCATCGACAGGTCGGCCATGCCCACCCAGCGTTCAACCAGCCACGCGACCAGGCAGGCCAGCGCGGTGGCGAGCAGGGCCTGCAGTGGTTCGTGGTTGATGCCGCGCGCCGGCGGCAACAGGCCTTCGCGGCGCGAACGCGCACGTGCCTGCGGCGTGCTGATGATGGTGATTTCGTAGTGCGCACCGCGCTGGATCAGCTGCTGGGTCAGGGTGCGGTTGAACATCCGTGCCAGCGGCCGCTCGCGGGTGCGGCCCAGCACCAGGGTCGAGACACCGTTGTGCGCGGCATGGTCGAGCAGGGCATCGGCGATGCTGGAGCCATGCAGCAGTTCGGCATCGCCGCCCAGGCGACGTGCCAGCGCGAACGCCGCGTCGATCTCGCGTCGGGTCGCTTCGTCCTGGCGTCGTCCCTGCACCGTCACCACCGTCCACGGCGCATCGCGCCGTTCGGCAATGCGGCGCGCGACCCGCACCAGATACTCGCTCTGCCCGCCACCATCGATCGCCACCAGTACGCCGCGGCGCAGCGGCAGGTTGCCCTCGCCGCGTGCGGCACGGGTCTCGCGCAGGCTGCTGTCGACACGATCAGCGGCTTCCTGCATGGCCAGCTCGCGCAGTGCGGTCAGGTTGGCCGGCGAGAAGAACGACTGCAGTGCCTGTGCCGCCTGCTCCGGCACGTACACCTTGCCCTGCTGCAGGCGGGCGATCAGTTCGCGTGGCGGCAGGTCCACCAGCACGATGTCGTGCAGGCGGTCGAGCACACCGTCCGGCACGGTTTCGCTGACCCGCACCCCGGTGATGCGCATCACCACGTCATTGAGGCTTTCCAGGTGCTGGATGTTGACCGTGGTCCAGACATCGATGCCCGCATCCAGCAGCTCCATGACATCCTGCCAGCGTCGCTCGTGGCGGCTGCCCGGTGCATTGCGATGTGCCAGTTCGTCGACCAGCACCAGCGCCGGGCGCCGCGCCAGCACGGCATCCAGGTCCATTTCCTGCAGGGCGTGGCCGTGGTAGGCCACGTCCTTCAGCGGCAGCCGTGGCAGTCCTTCCAGCAACGCCTGGGTATCGGCACGGCCATGCGTCTCCACCAGACCCACCACCAGGTCGACCCCCCGGCGCAGCTGTTCCTGCGCGCGGTTGAGCATCGTGTAGGTCTTGCCCACGCCCGGCGCCGCGCCGAGGAATACCGTCAGCTTGCCACCGGCTTCGCGTTGCAGGCCTTCCACCAGGGCGTCGGCCTGGCGGGTTCGCAGGTCAGTCATGGCGGCCATTGTGCGCGCAGCGGGTGCACGATCGCATCACGGCCTGGCGGCTGCGTGGTCCAGCGCGAAGTTCAGCGTCACCACGTTCACCCGCGGCTGGCCGAACAGACCCCATTGGCGTCCCTCGGTGTGGGCCTGCAGCAGCGCCTGCACACGTTCCACCGGCAGGCCCCGGGCACGCGCCACGCGGGCCACCTGCAGCTGCGCCGCCGCCGGCGTCAGCTGCGGATCGAGCCCGCCGCCGGATTGGGTGACGAGGTCCGCCGGCACCTGGTCCGGTGCGACGCCTTCGCGCGCTGCGACCGCAGCCGTGCTTGCGGCGACGCGCTCGGTCAACGCAGGGTTGCTGCGTGCCAGGTTGGAGCCGGCCGCCGCCATCGGGTCATAGTTGGCGGCCGATGGCCGCGCCTGGAAGTAGCCATCGCCAGTGAACGGCTGCGCCAGCCACGCCGACGCACGCACCTGGCCGCTGCCATCGCGCAGCAGGCTGCCTTCGGCCTGCATCGGGTACGCCAGACCGGCAAAACCGGTGGCGATGCCGGCGTAGACCGCACCGGCCAGCAGCAGGGTCGCCACACCCAGGCCGATCGCCGGGCGCCAGCTGGCGTCGTCCTGCAGGCGGGCCATGCGGGATGCGGCCTTTGCTTCGCGCGGAAGGGAAGAAGAAGTGGAAGCAGAGCGGTTCATGAGCCGGATACCAGGACAAGAAGGAGGTCGATCGCCTTGATCGCCGCGAACGGCAGCAGCACGCCACCCAGGCCGTACACCAGCATGTTCCGGCGCAGGAGCGCGGTGGCCGTGGCCGGGCGGAAGCGCACGCCCCGCAGAGCCAGCGGAATCAGAGCGGGAATCACCAGGGCGTTGAAGATCAGCGCGGCCAGCACCGCGTTGCGCGGACTCGACAGCTGCATCACGTTCAGCGCCGCCATAGCGGGTACCGCCGCGGCGAACAGCGCCGGCAGGATCGCGAAGTACTTGGAGACATCGTTGGCCAGCGAGAAGGTGGTCAGCGCCCCGCGGGTGATCAGCTGCTGCTTGCCTACCTCCACCACCGCCAGCAGCTTGGCCGGATCCGAATCCAGGTCGACCATGTTGCCGGCTTCCTTGGCGGCCTGCGTGCCGGAGTTCATGGCCAGCCCGATGTCGGCCTGGGCCAGCGCCGGCGCATCGTTGGTGCCATCGCCGACCATCGCCACCAGGCGGCCCCCGGCCTGTTCCTGGCGGATGCGTGCCAGCTTGTCCTCGGGCCGGGCTTCGGCGATGTAGTCGTCGACGCCGGCTTCGGCAGCGATGGCGGCCGCGGTCAGCGGGTTGTCACCGGTGATCATCACCGTCCGGATGCCCATCGCCCGCAGCTGTGCGAACTTCTCGCGCATGCCGTGCTTGACCACGTCCGACAGTTCGATCACGCCCAGCACATGGCGACCTTCCGCCACCACCAGCGGCGTGGCGCCGTTGCGGGCGACCTGTTCGACGCGCCCGCCCAGCTCGGCCGGCACCACGCCTCCCTGCGCCTGCACATGGTTGCGGATCGCATCCAGCGCACCCTTGCGGATCTGCCGGCCATGGGCAAGGTCAACGCCGGACATGCGGGTCTGCGCACTGAAGGCCAGGTAGACGGCCTGCTCCGGCTCGGCGGTGGTGCACCCCTGCTCGCGTGCCAGGCGCACGATCGACTTGCCTTCCGGGGTCGGGTCGGCCAGCGAGGACAACAGGGCCGCGTCGCGCAGCTGGCTGGCGTCGATTCCCGCCAACGCATGGAAGTGGCTGGCCTGGCGGTCGCCGTAGGTGATGGTGCCGGTCTTGTCCAGCAGCAGCACATCGACGTCGCCGGCCACTTCCACCGCCTTGCCCGACTTGGCCAGCACGTTGGCCGCCAGGGCGCGGTTCATGCCGGCGATGCCGATGGCCGGCAGCAGTCCGCCGATGGTGGTCGGGATCAGGCAGACCAGCAGTGCGATCAGCAGCAGTGGATCGACCTGGACGCCGACATGGGCGCCGATGGCCGGCAATGTCGCCACCACCACCAGGAAGGTCAGCGTCATCGCCGCCAGCAGCAGGGTCAGGGCGACCTCGTTCGGTGTCTTCTGCCGGTTGGCGCCTTCCACCAGCGCGATCATCCGGTCCAGGAAGCTGTGGCCCGGCTCGGCGGTCACACGCACGACGATCTGGTCGGACAGCACCTTGGTACCGCCGATCACGCCGGAGCGATCGGTACCCGCTTCGCGCAGCACCGGTGCCGATTCGCCGGTTACCGCCGCTTCGTTGATGGTGGCCAGGCCCTGCACGATCTCGCCATCGGCTGGCACCAGCTCGCCGGCACTGACGATGACGTGGTCGCCCGGGCGCAGTTCGGCGGCCGGCACCTGCGTTTCTGCGGCCCCTGGCTGCGGGGCGGCCAGTCGGCGCGCCACCAGGTCCTGGCGGGCACGGCGCAACGATGCGGCCTGGCCCCGGCCGCGTGCTTCGGCGACGGCCTCGGCGAAGTTGCCGAACAATACGGTGACCAGCAGGATCGCGGTCACCGCCAGGCCGAAGCCCAGTGGAGCGTTGCCGGTCAGGGTGATGATCGCGGCGACGATCGTGCCGGCCATCACCACCGCCATTACCGGGCTGCGCACCAGATGCATCGGTGAAAGCTTGCGTACGGCGTCGACCAGTGCGCGGCGCAGGCCGGCCGCATCGAGCAGGGCAGGGCGTGACGCAAGCGGGTTACGGGTTGAGGTTGTGTGGCTACTCATGGGGGTGTCCTCAATGCAGTCCCAGGCTCAGGTGGTCGGCGATCGGGCCAAGCACCAGCGCCGGCATGAACTGCAGCACGGTCAGGATGACGATCACCGACACCAGGGTCAGGGCGAACGTCGGGGTTTCGATCTGCAGGCTGCCCGCTGATTCCGGTGCCTGCCGCTTGGCGGCGAGCTGGGCAGCAACCACCAGCGGAATCACCAGCAGCGGAAAGCGACCCAGCAGCAGCACCAGCGAGCAGCTCAGGTTCCACCACGGCGTGGCATCACCCAGTCCCTCGAAGCCCGAACCGTTGTTGGCGTAGGCCGATACGTATTCGTAGAACACCTGGCTGATGCCGTGGAAGCCGGGATTTGAGGTGCCGGCCAGGCCGGGCACGGCCAGAGTGACTGCGGTGAACACCAGCAGGGTGATGGGCTGCAGCAGCACCAGCAGGGCCAGCAGGCGCACCTGCGGGGTCTCCAGCTTGCGACCGAACAGTTCCGGCGTCCGGCCCGTCATCAACCCCGCCAGGAACACGCCCAGCAGCAGGTAGACGATGAACTGCTGCAGGCCGCAGCCGATGCCACCCCAGATCGCACTGACCAGCATGTTGACCAGGGCAATGCCACCGCTCAGCGGGGCCAGCGAATCGTGCATGCCGTTCACCGAGCCATTGGACACCTGCGTCGTCACCGCCGCCCACAACGCGGTGCCGTCGGCGCCGAAACGTACTTCCTTGCCCTCCATCAGCAGGGGCGTGGCCGCACTGGCACTGTGGCCTTCGCTCCACACCATGGCGCCGGTGGACAGCAGCGACATTCCCAGCATGCAGACGAACACCAGCGCGCCGAAGCGACGTCGCCCGGTGAATGCCCCGATCATGAAGATCACCGCCATCGGTACCAGCAGGATGCCGATCACTTCGAGAAGGTTCGAAACCGGCGTCGGATTCTCCAGCGGGAAGCTGCTGTTCGGGCCATACCAGCCGCCGCCGTTGGCGCCCAGCTGCTTGGCGGCGACCATCGCCGCGACCGGACCCAGCGGCAGCTTCTGCGTCGTCATGCCGGCGGAGGCATCGATCGGCGTAGCCTGCGGCCCCGCCGCCAGCGTCGACGGCACGCCCTGGCTGGTCAGCAGCAGTGTCCACAGCAGGCACAGCGGCAACAGGACGCGCACGCACAGGCGCACCACGTCGGCGTAGTAGTTGCCCACTGCGACCTGGCGGTCTTCGCCGGCGCTGCCTGTGGCCGACTGCGGCGCCGGCGCGAACAGCGCGCGCAGTGTGGCCACCGCCAGCGCCAGGCCCATCATCGGGGTCACCACCTGCAGACCGGTGATCCCGGTCATCTGCGAGAGGTAGGACAGCTGCGCCTGGCCCGAATAGTGCTGCTGGTTGGTGTTGGTCAGGAACGAGATCATCGTGTGCAGCGCGGTGTCCCAGCGCATGTTCGGGATCTGGTCCGGATTCAGCGGCAACCACGCCTGGGTCATGAACACCGCCAGGGTCAGCACCGCCACCACCCCATTGCTGAGCAGGAATGCCAGCACGTAGCCACGCCAGGACATCGAGCGTGCGGGATCGACGCCGAAGACCTTGTACAGCGGCGTTTCGATCCAACGGAACAGCACGTCGACCTTCATCGGCGTGCCGCGCATCACGCGCGCCAGGTACAGTCCCAGCGGCCATGCCAGCGCGACGCTGGCAGCAAGAATGACAAGAATTTCAATCATGGCCGGCTCCGCTCAGAACGACTCGGGCCGCAGCACGACATACAGAAGATAGGCGGCGGCGATCAGCACCAGCACGCCACACACCAACGACAGCCAGGGGGACATGGGAATTGCGTCCTGGTGGAACCCCTCCACCTCAGGCCGTCATGGTCGGCCTGCGCCCCGTAAACGCACTACCCGGCGGACCGGGCCGGCGCGTAAAGACTGCATAAATTCCGCGCGTCAGGCCGTAACCTGGCCACGGGTAGCGCCGGGCCATGCCCGGCGGCAGGAGCGTTTTCAGCCAGCCGGGGCAGCCGGCGCCAGGCCCTTCAGCTCGCGATAGCGCTGCAGGGTGCTTTCGATCTCCGCCTTCAACGCCTGCTGCTGCTGCAGGAAGCCGGACTGCAGGCGCTGCTGCGACTGCAGCTGTACGTGCCGCTGGCGGATCGCTTCAGCCTGCGGGTCGCCCACCTTGGCGCCCGCCAGCTCGCGGTCGCCGGCCGCCGACAGCAGCGCGACCAGCGATTCACGCAGGCTGGCCACGTTGTACTGGGCGGTCTTGAGGTTGTTGTCGAGCACTTCCTGGCGCTCGGCGAACACCCGCCGCAGGTCGTCTTCGCTGCCATAGGTGGTCAGCATCGCCTGCTCGGTGCGCTGGCGGGTCTGCTCGGCCATCCGGTCCAGCTGCTGCTGTGCCGCCGCGGTACTGGCGGCGGCACGTTCTTCGTCGGTCAGCGCGCGCTGCACCTGCGCATTGCGCAGCCCACTGCGGGCATTGAACTCGTCGCGCGCGTGGTTGACCGCATCGGCAGGAAGCGCATCGCTGCAGATCCGCTCCTGGCCCTCGTTCCAGCAGTACAGCTTCTTCTCGACCTTGTCGCCGCCCCGCGACTGCCCCGCCACGGTGAACGGCAGGGCCAGCAGCAGGCCGGCGAAGAGAACAGCAGGAATTCGGGACATGCGACCTTCCCCCTGGCGGTCAGCGTGTGGAGCGGACGCCGTACTGGGCCCGATAGGCTTCCAGCGGCTGCCGGTAGCCGACAAGTTCCGGGTTTCCCGAGGCGAAATCAAGCAGGTCGGCCAGCGAAGCCACTGCGATCACCGGGATGCCGGCTTCCTCGGCCACTGCCTGCGCCGCGGAGCGGCGATCGGCTTCCGAAGCGATCTCCTGGCGATCCAGAGCGACCACAATGCCGGCCGGAGTGCCGCCTGCCGCGCGGATGATGGCCAGCGCTTCGCGGATCGCAGTACCCGCAGTGATCACGTCATCGACGATCAGCACGCGCTTGCCATTCATGTCGGCGCCGATCAGCTGGCCGCCTTCGCCATGGTCCTTGGCTTCCTTGCGGTTGAACGACAGCGGCAGGTCGCGGCCACGCTGGGCCAGCTCGCAGGCCATTGCCGTGGCCAGCGGAATGCCCTTGTAGGCCGGGCCGAACACCACGTCGTACTTGATCCCGCTGGCGTCGATGGCATCGGCATAACAGGCGCCGAGCTGGGACAGCAGCGAGCCGGAGTCGAAGCGACCGGCGTTGAAGAAATAGGGGCTCAGCCGGCCGGACTTGAGGGTGAACTGGCCGAAGCGCAGGGCGTCGGCGGTCAGGGCCAGCTGCAGGAAACGGTGACGGTGGTCGCTCATCAAAACTCGATTCATCTTCATTTGGAGCACAAATCCTAATGCAGCCGGGCCTTCCGCGCTCGTCGGCGCTCTTCCGGGGGGCCGTCCGGCCGCGTCCGCCGGACTGCGCAGCCCAGCAGCCAACCGGTATGCTTGCCCGGTTTCCCGCCGTAGGTCCCCCGCATGCGCATCATCAGTTTCAACGCCAATGGCATCCGTTCCGCCGCGACCAAAGGCTTCCTCGACTGGTTCCGCGCCCAGGACGCCGACGTCCTGTGCCTCCAGGAGACCAAGGCCCAGGAAGACCAGCTGACCGACCCGATGTTCCGGCCCGACGGACACCATTGCTTCTACCGCGATGCCATCACCAAGAAGGGCTACAGCGGCGTGGCGATCTACAGCAGGCGGGAACCGGACCAGGTCATCACCTCGCTGGGCTGGGCGCCGTTCGACGATGAGGGGCGCTATATCGAGGCGCGCTTCGGCAACCTCAGCGTGGTGTCCTTCTACATTCCGTCCGGCAGCTCCGGCGACCTGCGCCAGGGATTCAAGTTCGAAGTGATGGAGTGGCTGCGGCCGATCCTGGAGGAGTGGGCGCGCAGCGGTCGCGACTACGTGCTGTGTGGCGACTGGAACATCGTGCGGTCGGCGCTGGACATCAGGAACTGGAAGTCCAACCAGAAGAATTCCGGCTGTCTGCCCGAAGAGCGCGACTGGCTCAACGCGCTGTGCGCCGATCATGGCCAGGCCACCGACGTGGCGGCCGGTCGTGGCTGGGCCGATGCGTATCGCCTGCTCAATCCCACCGGGGAGGACTACACCTGGTGGAGCAACCGCGGGGCGGCCCGCGCCAACAACGTGGGATGGCGCATCGACTACCAGTTCATCACGCCGGGCCTGCGCGACAAACTGCGTGGCTGCTCGATCTACCGCGAAGAGCGCTTCTCCGACCACGCCCCGTTCACCGTGGACTACGACCTGTGAGCGAGGCGGCCAGGCCGGTCAGCTACAAAGGCTGGGCAGGAATCAAGCGCGCCTTCGGTACACCGTCGGCGCTGACCATGGCCATGCTGGGTTTCGGCAGTGGCCTGCCGTTCCTGCTGATCGCGTCGCAGACCTTGTCCACGCGCCTGCGCGATGTGGGGCTGGACCTGGGCAGCATCGGCCTGATCAGCCTGGCCAGTTTCTTCTACCTGCTCAAGTTCCTGTGGGCACCGCTGCTGGATCGGTATGCCTTCCCGTTGCTGGGCCGGCTCGGCCGTCGTCGCTCCTGGCTGCTGATATCGCAGGTCATGGTGCTGGTCGGACTGATCGCGCTGGCCTTCGTGCGCCCCGAACAGGGCGTCTGGCCCCTGGTGATGTGGGTGCTGGTGGCGTCCTTTGCCGGCGCCACCCAGGATTCGGCCGTGGATGCCTACCGTATCGAGATCGCGCCGCAGACCGCTCAGGCCGCGCTGGCGGCCACCTACACGTTGGGTTACCGGATCGGCCTGATCCTGGCCGGTGCCGGCGCGCTGTATCTGGCCCAGTTTGAAGGCTGGGTCATCGCGTATCTGGCGATGGCCGCCCTGATGCTGCTGCCGATCATCACCACGCTGCTGTGCGCCGAACCGGAGCGTCCCGCCACCGCCGTGCAGCGCCGCATCGATGTCGCCGAAGCCTTCGTCCAGCCGATCACAAGTTTCTTCAGCCGCAACGGCGTGGCATTGGCGCTGGTGCTGCTGGCCTTTGTCGGCCTGTTCAAGTTCCCTGACCAGGTGATTGGGGTGATGGCGGGGCCGTTCTACCTCGATTCCGGCTTCGACAAGGCCGACATCGCCACGGTCTCCAAACTGTTCGGGGTGTGGATGGGCATCGGCGGTGCCTTCCTGGGAGGCATCGCGGTGGCCGCGTTTGGCTTCCGGCGCATGCTGCTGGTGGCGGCACTGGGCGTGGCGCTGTCCAATCTGGCCTTCCTGCTGATGGCGCACAACCCGGGCAAGCTGTGGGCGTTCTATGCCGCCCTCAGTGCCGACAACCTGTTCCAGGGCTTTGCAGGCACCGTGCTGGTCGCCTTCATGTCGTCGTTGACGGACCGCAACTTCACCGCCACCCAGTATGCGCTGCTGGTCTCCCTGGCCAACCTGCCCGGCAAGTTCGTCGGCGGTGTGTCGGGCTACATCGTCGAGGCCACCTCCTACAGCACGTTCTTCATCCTCAGCTCGGTCACCGTGGTGCCGACCCTGCTGCTGCTGGTCTGGCTGTGGCCGCGCATCGTCGACCGCGGGCCACCGCCGGCCGCCTGATTGCCTGCCCGCCCGGTCTGCGGGATCATCGCCCCCGACGCGCCGAGGGGGCGGTGCCTTGCGAACGGGGAGTGAGCATGGCTGATGTTGTGCTGCGGGACCTGGACCCGCTGCTGCTGGAACGCATCCGGCGGGTCGCGGTTGCCCGTGGCTGGAGCCACGAACAGACCTGTGCGGCGTTGCTGGAACAAGGGTTGTTCAGCAGCGAGCTGGAGGTCCGCTCCGGTTTTGGCGATACCGAGGTCGATGCGCTCGCTGCGGCCATCATCGCGCTGCAGGCGCTGCCGGCCGGCCAGGGCTTCGATTGATCTGATACCTCACCGCCGGGCATGGCCCGGCGCTACCAGGTGGGTGCCGATGGGCGCGCGCCGGACCATGCCCGGCGGAGCGTACCGACGGGGTAGCGCCGGGCCATGCCCGGCGGAGCGGGCCGCCTCACGCCAGATGGATCGCGCCGAGAATCCGCGGTCCCTTCGCGCCGGTGACGCTGGGCAGGTTCCCCGCCAGCCCGTCCATCGTCCGCTGCGCCAGCCAGGCGAAGCCCATGGCTTCCACGTACTCCGGGTCCAACCCGTGCACGGCGCTGGATTCCACCTGCAGCGCCGGCAGCCGTTCGGCCAGCCGTTTCATCAACTGCCGGTTGTGCACGCCGCCGCCACAGACCAGCAGGCGGCGTGTCTGCGGCTGCTGCACCAGCAGCGCATCGGCCACGGTCGCCACGGTCAGCTCAAGCAGGGTCGCCTGCACATCGGCAGCGGCGTACTGGCCTTCACCCATGTGCGCCTCCGCCCACGCCAGATGGAACTGTTCGCGACCGGTACTCTTCGGCGGGGGCAGGTCGAACCAGGGGTCCGCACGCCAGCCCGCCAGCAGGGGGCCATCCACCACACCGCTGGCGGCATAGGCGCCTTCGGCATCGAAGGTGCGCCCGGTGTGGCGCTGGCACCAGGCATCCATCAGCGCATTGGCTGGCCCGGTGTCGAAGCCGCGTACGGCACCCTCCCGCGGGATCAGGGTCAGATTGGCGATGCCGCCCAGGTTGAGCACGGCCCGGTCCTCGTCGGCCGTGCCCAGCATGCCGAGGTGGAAGGCCGGCATCAGCGGTGCGCCATGACCGCCGGCAGCCACGTCGCGGCGGCGGAAATCGCACACCGTGGTGATCCCGGTCAGCTCGGCGATGCGGTTGCCGTCGCCCAGCTGCACAGTGAAGGCCGGATCGGCCAGCGGCCGGTGGCGCACGGTCTGCCCATGCGAGCCGATCGCCCGCACCCGGGTGCGGTCCACGCCGGATTCGTCCAGCAACTGGTTGGCGGCGTCGGCGAAGGCGATCGCGATCCGCGCGTCGAGTTCGCCAAGCTCCTCCAGCGACGCCAGCGGCCCCCCTTCGCCCAGCGCCACCAGCCGCGCGCGCAGCAGGGGCTCCCAGCGCGCGGTCAGGCCATGCACGAAGCGGCAGCCGCCCTCGTCGGGAAACTGCACCAGTGCGGCATCGATACCGTCGGCGCTGGTGCCTGACATCAGGCCCAGGTACAGGGGAGTGTTGGCGTCGGCAGGTGTGCTCATGGCGCGCAAAAAAAAAGGACGCGGCAAGCTTGGGCTGCCGCGTCCTTGTTCGTCAACGCAGGTCTCAGCCGCGCTTGCGGCCGCGGGTCTGCGTGTCCTTGGCGCTGGCCACCTCCGTGGCCGCCTCGTCCCGACCGGTCGGCGCCGGGCTGGCGTCGGCGTAGATCAGCTTCTCCATGCCCTGGATGCGCGCCATCGCCGGCGCGGTCTGGGCGCGGAAGGCGGCCAGCTCGGCGCCCTTGAGCGGCTCCGGCGGCGGCATGGTCACCGTCAGCGGGTTGCGGTGCACGCCGTTGACGCGGAATTCGTAGTGCAGGTGCGGGCCGGTGGCCAGGCCGGTCGAGCCGACATAGCCGATCACCGTGCCCTGCGCCACGCGCTGGCCGGTGCGGATGTTCGCAAAGCGCGACATGTGCCCGTACAGGGTGGTGTGGCCACGACCGTGGTCGAGGATCACCACATTGCCGTAGCCGCGCTGCACGCCGGCGAACTGCACGCGCGCATCGCCGGCCGCCATGATCGGCGTGCCGGTGCGGGCGGCGTAGTCCACGCCCTTGTGCATGCGCATCTTGCCCAGCACCGGGTGCTTGCGCGCGCCGAAGGTCGAGCTCAGACGCGCGAACGGGATCGGCATGCGGATGAAGCTCTTCTTCAACGAGCGCCCATTGATGTCGTAGTACTCGGACTTGCCGTTGCGTTCGAAGCGGAAGCCCGAATAGGTCTTGCCGCCGGTGGTGAAGGTCGCTGCCAGGATCTTGCTGGTATCGACCTTTTCGCCCTCGCGCCAGGTCTCATCCATCACCACGCTGAAGCGGTCGCCCGGCTGCAGGTCTTTGGAGAAGTCGATGTCGTACTTGAAGATGTCGTCGGTCATGGTGGCGATCGCCGACGGTGACAGCCCGGCCCGGCGCGCTGCGGCATACAGCGAACTGGTGATCTCACCACTGGTGACCACCGTGCGCGTGGAGGTCTCGCGCTTGGTCACGGTTTCCTTGATGTTGTCGCCGGCCAGGCTCAGCTCGACCCGGTTCTCGCCGTCGCGGTCGAAGCGGATGCTGCGCAGGTCACCGGACAGCGGCATGTCGAAGGCGATCTCGGCGCCCGGACGCAGCTTCGTCAGCGATTCGCGGGCACCGGGGTGGTCCAGTACGCGGTGCAGGGTGGTCGCCGGAATGCCGGCCTGGTCGAACAGCTCGCTGAGGGTCTGGCCACGCTGTACGCGCAGGACCTGCCAGCTGTCACCGGGCACCTGCTGCTGGCGGGCCAGCGACAGCGGCGGCAAGGGCAGGGCCAGGCTGGTGTGGCCGTCGGCGTAGGGGGCGTCGATGGTGTGCGAGAAACCGGGGACGATCGTGGCGACCAGCGCACCGATGGTCGCGAACAGGCTGGCATGCATCCAGTGACGCCGGGTCCAGCGCTCATTGAAGGCGGCGGGAAGATGTTGCCTGAGCTTCCGATGCAGGGCGTTGTCGTGCAGGACGTGAAGGCGTTCCTGGAAGCGCTGCTTGCGTGCGCGCCCTTGTTCGGAGTTGTGCATCGGCGGTTTTTCCTGGCTGGCCCGGGAGCGCGGGCCTGAACGCCGGTTACCATAGACACCTGAGAAAAGCGCGTCAAACCCTTGTGCCCATTGGCTTTTGTGAAGCCAATCGGGTTAACTTGGCTTTAACACCCCCACACAAGAATCGGCGTTGCCGGGAGTAGTCACGTGTCCTCGATTGAAGAAGCCCTTTCCCTGATCGGCCGTGGTGCCGACGAGATCCTCAAGCTCGAGGATCTGCGTGCGCGCCTGCAGGAAGGCCGTCCGCTGCGGATCAAGGCTGGCTTCGACCCCACCGCGCCGGACCTGCATCTGGGTCATACGGTGCTGCTGAACAAGATGCGCCAGTTCCAGGACCTCGGTCATCAGGTCATCTTCCTGATCGGCGACTTCACCGGCATGATCGGCGACCCTTCGGGCAAGAGCCTGACCCGCAAGCCGCTCAGCCGCGAGGATGTGCTGGCCAATGCCCGCACTTACGAGGAACAGGTGTTCAAGGTGCTGGACCGCAGCCGTACCGAAGTCCGCTTCAATTCCGAGTGGTTCGGCAGCATGGGGGCGGCCGACATGATCCGCCTGGCCGGCCAGCACACCGTGGCACGCATGCTGGAGCGCGACGACTTCGCCAAGCGCTACGCCGCACAGCAGTCCATCGCCATCCACGAGTTCCTGTACCCGCTGGTGCAGGGCTACGACTCGGTCGCCCTGCAGGCGGACGTCGAACTGGGCGGTACCGACCAGAAGTTCAACCTGCTGATGGGTCGTGGCCTGCAGGAGCACCACGGGCAGAAGCCGCAGGTGGTGCTGACCATGCCGCTGCTGGAAGGCCTGGACGGCGTCAACAAGATGTCCAAGTCGCTGGGCAACTACATCGGCATCAGCGAGCCGGCCATCGACATCGTCACCAAGACCATGAAGGTGGACGATGCCCTGATGTGGCGCTGGATCGAACTGTTGTCCTTCGATATCAGCCAGGCCGAGGCCGCGCAGCTGCGGGAGCAGGTGGCCAGCGGCGGTCTCAACCCGCGCGTGGTGAAGCTGCGCCTGGCGCGGGAGCTGGCAACCCGCTTCCACGACGCAGCCGCCGCCGAGCAGGCCATTGCCGGCTGGGAAGCGGCGGTGACCGGACAGGGCGACATCACCCAGTTGCCGCTGCAGGACGTGGCGATTCCGGCCGAAGGCCTGCGCATCGCGGCGCTGCTGACCGCTGCCGGGCTGACTCCGAGCAACTCCGAAGCCAACCGCAAGCTCAAGGAGCGCGCCGTCAAGGTGGATGGCGAGGTCGTGGAAGATGGTCAGCAGGTGCTGCGGCCGGGCTTCGAAGGTCTGCTGCAGGTGGGTAAGCGCACATTCGCCCGTGTGCGCCTGATCGCAGCCTGAGATCTGTCGGACGAGCGCCGGGCACACGCCCGGGCGCTCGTGGCGCCGTTCATCGGGCGCCTGTCGGATGAACGGTGCCAACATCCGATGAAAAAAGTCGCCACACCCCCTTCACAAATGGAGCGAACAGGGACATACTTTCCCTCCCCCGTCGCAGGGGCCGCCACCAAGGGGCTTGAGCGACACCAGGGCGCCCATCACCCCGAACGAGATGATCGAACGAAGGTGTTGACGGACTGAAAAAGTCTGGCATAATGGGCGGCTCGCTACGAAGGAAACTTCGCAGCACACGGGAATGGCGCTGAGGCCACTTCCCCGGATCTTTGAAAGTATGCGCAGGTATCTTGTGAAGGCGCCTGCAGGAAGGATGACTGTCCATCTTGCAGACGTTTGATCAAGCAACTATTAATTGTTTTAAAGCAAGCGATACGTTGCCGGAATCATTCATCTGCAGCTTTAAATTTTTGCCTTCGGGCAATGCAGTTTTAAGTGAAGAGTTTGATCCTGGCTCAGAGTGAACGCTGGCGGTAGGCCTAACACATGCAAGTCGAACGGCAGCACAG